>NZ_JBEXMJ010000012.1 GCF_040610475.1 Actinopolymorpha sp. NPDC004070
ATGGTACTGCAGGAGGGATCCTGTGGGAGAGTAGGACGCCGCCGGACATACATTGGTTGAGGGCCACCCCACACGGGGTGGCCCTCAGTCATTTCTGGACCTTTTCACCCGCGGTCCGCGGTAACGCGGCCGGCGCCTGTCCGGCAGACGGTGAGGTCGACTAACTCGACGGCAAGGCCCGGTCGAATGGCCGGGGTGGCACTCGCAGTCGGGTTGCTCGGTGCGGCGATGGCCTCCTGCGCGGCGAGTGCAGCGAGCGCGGCCAGTACGGCGAGTACGACAACGGGTGCGAGTTCGGTGACCGGCGCATCGACGGGCGTGGGGCGCCGCGGCGGGCGGTTGTGAGCTCTGGCGCGGGTACGGATCGATCGACGGTCTCGGCTGTGTCGGCCGACGCGAGCGGACAGCCGTACGCGCCCAACTGGTTGCCGGACGAGCTGCTCGCCTGGAGCCCGACCACCGATCCAGACGCGCCGTACAACCGCAGCACCAGTCCCCTGGCCGGCCAGGTCACCGACCGGCTGACGACAGCGAACGCGCTGGCCGGGTCGAGGTGGTCCCGGTCGGGGCCGACGGCCGGCGCGGTGCCGCAGGTCCCGACCGCCCGTGACCGGCGACCGGGCAGGTACACGCCTCCGCGTGGCTGGGCGGTAGTTCCGTCCGAACGCTCGATCCGGTTGCCGGGAAGCCGGCTGTTGGGGAGCCCGGGTCAGGACCGGTGGGTCGAGCTTCGCGATCAGGCGTGGTCGGAGACGGGCCGGCGCTCGTCCGGGTCGCTCGGCTCGTCGCACGGCTGAGCCTCCGCCGGCCAGCGGTAGACGTCGCGGGCGATCTCGAGGCGCCGGGCGCGGTAGGCCGGGGAACTGTCCGGCAGCACGTGCTCGACCGGGTGGTCGCCACGCAGCTGGGCCGGGTCCAGCCGGTCGGTGACGCTCGGCCGGACGGCCAGCGGGCGCGTCGGTCCGGGGACCGGTAGCCGGCCCAGTGCGCGGCGTACGGCGGAGGTTCCGGCCGGGCCGAGCGCCCGCATCACCCCGGCCCGGGCCTCCAGGTCGAACGCGCGCAGGCGTTCGGCTCGGCCGGCCCGGTGGCCGGTGAAGCCGCCGAGGTCGTGTAGCCGCTCCGCGGTGGCCAGGTCGCCGGTCGGCGCGGGCAGCCGCGCGCACGCCAGAGCCAGCTCGGCCCGCCGGGACGGCTCCAGCAGGAGAGCACACGCGGCGGCCACCGCCGGCGCGGTGTCGTCGGCGGCCAGCACGGCGAGCCCGTCCCGGGCTACAGCCGCGGCTCGGGTCAGCTGGTCGTCGGTGGCGGTGGCGGCGTTCGGCACCAGAACGGTCGGCACCCCGGCCGGCAGCAACTCGTGCACCGCGTTGTAGCCGGCCGCGCTCACCGCCACGTCGAACGCCGCGAGATATCGGGCCAGCGGGTAGACGCCCACGAGCTCGTGCACCCGGCCCGCCTCCGCGGGCAGCAGCCCGGACCGCGCCAGCGGTGCGCGGGTCACCGCCACCTGCCAGTCCGGGCGGTCGAGGAAGGTCCGGATCGCGGCCCGCGCGGGCGTGACCGCGTCGTTGATCGAGCCGGCGCCGAGGGTGACCAGGGCAGTCGGCCGTTCCGGGTCGAGGCCGAGCGCGGCCGCCGCCTCCGGACGCGGCAGTGGCCGGCTGCGGGGCCACACGCTGATCGGCGGGACCCGTACGGCGTTCGGTCGCCGGGCCGTGGCGCCGCGGTCGGCCTCGGCGGCCAGGTCGCCGGGCTCGACGACCAGGTCGAAGAACGGTTCGGCGGCGAGCGCCCGCCGGTTGGCGCCGGGCCGCCACATGCCGCGGCGTACCCAGACGAACGCCACGTCCGGGTGCGCGGCCCGGGCGCGGAGCAGCCCGAGGTAGGGCGCCACCCCGTCGAAGACGAAGGTGTCGGCACCGGTCTCGGCCAGCAGGGCGCCGACGCGCGCGGCGAGGTACCCGTGCCAGGAAAGGTGTGGCATCCAGTGGCGGTGGTGGCTCGGGCAGTACTCCGCCCGCAGCCCGTGCCGGGTCACGACGTGCACGGCCTGGGACAGGGAGAAGACGAGCGGCTCGGCATCCACCGTGTCCCGGAGCGCGAGCGCGACGGCGGCCTGCCGGGCCAGGTGCCCCATACCGGTGCCGTTGCTGGTGGCCAGGACGATCCGGCGCGCCGGGGCCCGCCCACCGATCGCGGAGGTGTCGCTCATCCGGTCGCGTTGGCCGCACCCGTGGAGCGTCCGGCCAGCCAGGAGGAGACGATCGCGGCGATCCGCGGGCCGGCCTGCCCGTCCCACAGCGGCGGCACCGGCCACGACGACGGGCGCCCGCGGTCGGCGATCTGCGCGAGCTCGGCCGGCAGCGTGTCCGCGCGTACCAGCCGGTTGGTGCCGTGGGTGATGGTCGCCGGGCGCTCCGTGGACGGGCGCAGAGTGAGGCAGGGTACGCCGAGCACGGTGGTCTCCTCCTGCACGCCTCCGGAGTCGGTGAGGACCGCCTCGGCGCCGCGGACGAGCGACATGAACTCGACGTACCCCAGCGGGTCCACGACCCGGATGCCCGGGTGGTCGGCGAAGCCGAGATCGAGCAACCGGGCCCGGCCGCGTGGATGCAGCGGGACCAGGATGGGCATCAGGTCGGCGCACTTGTGCATCGCCTGCACCAGCGTGAGGGCCTGTGCCTCGCTGTCGACGTTGCCGGGCCGGTGCAGGGTGGCCACGGCGTACCGGCCGTCCAGTCCGTGCGCCTCCCGTGCCGGGCCGGGGTCGAACCGATCCAGGTGGGTGAGCACCGTGTCGATCATCGGGTTTCCGACCAGGTGGATCCGGTCGTCGGGAACGCCCTCGCGGGCCAGGTGGCCGATCGCTTCCGGGCTGGTGACGAACGCGAGATCGGACAGCGCGTCGGTGACCTTGCGGTTGATCTCCTCCGGCATGGTCGGGTCGAAGCTGCGCAGACCGGCTTCCACGTGCCCGAGCGGTACGCCGATCTTCGCGCAGACCAGGGCCGCCGCCATCGTGGAGTTGACGTCGCCGTAGACGAGCACGAGCTCGGGTGGTTCGCCGGTGAACAGTTTCTCCAGGGCGACCATCACCGCGGCCGTCTGGCTCGCGTGCGAGCCCGAGCCGACGCCCAGGTTGACGTCCGGGCGGGGCAGGTCGAGCTCTTCGAAGAAGATCTCCGACATCCGGTCGTCGTAGTGCTGCCCGGTGTGCACCAGCCGCTGCTCGACTCCCAGCCCGGCGAGTGCGGCCAGGACCGGTGCGGCCTTGGGAAAGTTCGGACGGGCGCCGGTGACGTGCACGACGGTCACGGTGTTCCTCCTTGGACGTGTTCTGGGTCCTGTCCCTGGATGTGCTTCGGGAGGTGTTCCGCGGCGACCTCGAGGCCGAGCCATTCGCGCACGGCGGCGGCGAAGGCCGCCGACACCCGGGCGGGGGCCAGCCGGGCGGCCGTCGCGGCGGCGCTCGCCCGGGCCTGGGGCGTGGTGAGCACCCGGCCGGCCTCGCCGAGCGCTTCCAGCAGGCCGTCGACGCTGCCGGCCGTCGAGTTGGCGGCCGTCGAATCGACGAGCGTGCCGCCGGTGTACGCGGGATCGCCGTGCGCCGTCCTCCCGTCGTACCGCAGTGTGTGGTTCGCCTCCAGGCGCAGCCCGGGAGCCGCGTCGTCACGGACCACCGCGGGCAGCCCGAAGGTGAGCGCGAGCGCGCGGGCACCGGAGTTCAGCGAGCGGCGGTACGGCAGCACCGCGATGTCGGCCGCCCGCAGGTAGACCTGCATCTCCTCCACCGGGATCTTCCGCAGCGACGCGTGCGCCGTGGGGTGGGCCCGCAGCCGGTCCCGGAACGCCAGCGTCTCCGGCTCCGCCCCGGCCGGTCCGGCGACGAGCAGGGCGTACCGCCCGGGTTCGCGTTCACACAACCGGTCGAACGCGTCCAGCAGTTCGGTGATCCCCTTGTACGGCTGGACCCGGCCGAGCAACAGGAAGACGGTGACGCCGTCCGGCAGCCCGAGCTCGGCCCGCGCCTGGGCGCGCGGCATCCACGACGGGTAGGCGTCCTGGTAGCACGGGTGCGGGACCGACAGTTCCTTGTGCGCGGGGATGTCGAACCACGGCGCGACGAGTTCGCGGGTGCGCGGGCTCATCACGTGCACGCGCTCGGCCAGGGAGACCACACCCTGCCGCAGCCCCGCGTCCAGGTCGGGGTAGCGGGTTTCGTGCGGAAGGATGTTGTGCACCGTCCACAGCAGTCGAGCGCCGGTGTCGCACAGCTGTGCCAGTTCGTCGAGGAACGCCTTCACCCGGCCCCGGGCGTCGGTCTCGTCGGGTGCCTTGGCGAGCACGAAGTTCAGCCAGTGCAGGTGCACAACGAAGTCCACCCCGGCGCCGGCGACCATGGAGGCGACCTGCCCGGTGGTGGCGAGGTCGTACGTCGGCAGCGGCGTCAACCCGCCCGGGCGCAGCCGGGAGTAGAGCATGTCCTGGAAGGGGTTTCCACGCGCGACCGGGAAATAACCAAACAGCGCGCCGTCGGGGCGGGTCCAGTCGTGTGCGGCCAGCGCGCGGGCCGCGTCGTCGGTGGCCAGGGCGGGTTCGTGGCCGAGACGCCGGGTGATCAGCACGCCGATCCCTCCTGTGCGGCCAGCAGGTCGGCGTACGCCTGGCCGAACGCACCGGCCACCGCGTCCCAGGAACGCTCGGCGGCGACCCACTCCGCAGCACTGTCAACCAGAAATTGACGGGTGGACAGGTCGTCCATCAGCTCCGCGGCCGCGGCCGCAAGCGCACCCGGGTCGCCCGCACGGAACGCCAGCCCGCGGTGGCCTCCCACCCCTCCGGGCGTGCAGCCCACGATCTCGGTCAGCGCGGGCAGGTCGGCGACCACGACCGGAATCCGCATCGCCATCGCCTCGAACGGCTTCATCGGCGAGACCATCCGGGCCGCGCGTTCGTCCACCCGGGGCACCACGAACAGGTCGATCTGGGCGTAGTGCCCGGCCACCTCGTCGAAGGGCACGTTGCCGGTGAAGACGACGTGCTCGCCCACCTCGAGCCGCTCGGCGAGGGCTTCGAGCGCGGGTCGCCGGCCGCCGTCGCCGACCAGCAGACCGGTCACCGCGCGTCCCCGCGCCCGCAGCCTGGCCACCGCCTCGATCAGCACCTCCTGCCCCTCACGTGGGTGGGACAGGTTGCTCACGTAGCCGAGGGTGAACGTGTCCGTCAGTCCCAGCCTGCGGCGCAGGCCGAGATCACGCGGACGGGGCGCGAACCGGTCCAGGTCGACGCCGTTGGGCACCACCCGCACCTTGCCGGCGGGGATGCCGTGGCGTTCGACGATCTCGTCCCGCATCGGCGAGGACAACGTGAGTACGAGGTCGGCCTCGCGCATCATCGCGGACTCGGTGGCGAACCGGCGGCGGGGATACTCCGCGGTCTCGGCGAGGCCGGCGTCGGAGGTCCAGGTCGTCTCGAAGAAGCTGCGTACCTCGTAAAGCCACGGGATGCCGGCCCAGCGGGCGACCGCGGCGGCGGCCAGCGCGGCCTCGTATCCGCGGTGCCCGGACGAGACGTGCAGCAGCGCGGGGCGTTCGCGGGCCACGACCCCGGCCAGGGCGGCGGCGGACAGGCTGGCGTACTCGTCGTATCCGAGGTCGCGCAGGCGGCGACCGGCGTTCGGCAGCAGATGGTGGTACGTGACTCCCTCGACGACGCTGCGTTCCGGCGCGTCGGTGACGTCCACCGTGCCGGGGAAGCCGGGCTCGGTCACCCCGACGACGTCCCAGCCTCCGCGGGCGAGTGCCCGCAGCGACTCGTGTGACCTGGTGCAGAACCCGTTGTGCAGATAGGGCCTGGACTCCTTGGCGACGTAGAGCACCCGGCCCTCGTGGGCCTGGTACCCCCGCGGAGCCGGTGCGGTGACCACCGGACGCCAGCGTGGGTCGGTCTCCCGCGCCCGGCCGACCGCCCTGCGGGCCTGCCGCCAGTGCGCGGGCAGCCGGGTGCGGTCGGCCAGGGCGACGGCGTACGACCCGGCCTCGGTGACCGCGCCCCGCTTCGTCGCCACCCGGAGCCCCAGGTCGAGTGCGGCCTTGTCGCCGGGGTCGCGCCGCAACACGGCTTCGACGCGCGCCGCCGCCTCGGCGTACTCCCCGGCGCCGAGGCTCGCCCGGGCCGCGCTCAGGCCGGTCCGGGCCACGAGTGCGGTCTGCCGGCCGAGTACGGCCCGCTGGAGTTCACGCAAGCGCCGGCGGGCCTGCGGAGAGAGGCGCTGCCGGGCGAGCGCACGCCCGCGTCGGGCCAGGTCGTCCGCGAAACTCAACCTCCGCCCTCCCAGTCTCGTACGCGGTGCCGCGTCGTCGGTGTGCTCGAAAGTGTGCACAGTGCCGGGCCGGTTGCGCTCGGTGAGCGCGGACCCGGCTTGCTCACTTTGCCAAATATCGGAAGGCGCGGGCGGCGAACAGCGAGATCGGCCGGATCCGGAGCCGAATGTCACCGTCCGTGAGGGGGTTCGTCCTTCTCCGGGGCTTTCGGGCGGGGCGTGAACAGGCCCGGCTTTGCCGGACTGTTCGACGTCGGTGCTCGGCATTGGTGGTGAGTGTCCCTATGCTCCGGTCGTGGCTGACGACAGACCTCTCGGCGTCCAGCAGACGCGGCGGGTACCCGGGGAAGGCCCGGAAGGCTCCCCGGCTCCGGCCGCAGTGGGCAGCGTAGTTGTGCTGTGTGACCCGAACTGGCCCGCTGAACCGGGTGTGTGCTGTTGGCGCGCGAACGTTCATGCCGCCTTCACCGAACTCGGCCTCGACGTTCACCAGGTCGCCTGGTCGCCGCCGCCACCCGACGTCGTGGAGCCGACCACGGCGCCCACCGCGCGGGTGCCCGGCACGGCCGGGGTGGCGGTGCGGTTCGTCGGCCGGGCCGCGCGCGCCGGTGCGTACGCCGTCGCCCGGCGGACCCACACCGCGGCCCGGCGGGTGGGCCACGAGTTCGGCGTGCACGTGGCCCGGCGACGCATGGGTACGCCCACGTCGGTGGAGCCGGTGCCGGCCCGCACCTCCGGCGCCCCCGACCCCCAGCTCGCCGCCCTGGCCGGGGCCCGGCTGGTGCTCGCCGAGTCCGCCGCGGCGGCGCTGGCCGCGGTCGACTCCGGCGTACCCGGCGGCGTCGTGTGGCTGTTCGCCGTACCGCCCGAACGCGCCGCGCCGGGTGAGCCGGTGACCTGGGCCGGGCAGCTCCGGGAAGCCGCTCCGCTGGTCGGCGGAGTGGTCACGGACAGCCTGGACGCCGCGGGAGTAATGGAGCGGGTGGCCGGCCCGGTGCGCACGGTCGTCTTCCCGCCGCTGGCCGCCGACCGGCCCTGCCCGACCTGCGGTGGCCGTCGCGGCGGGCGTTCGGACGGTCGTACGGGCGCGGCGGCGGACCTCTACCCCGAGGACGTCCCCGGCCACCTCGCGTTGTGGCGGCGGCTGCTGGACGAGACCGCGGACGGCGCCGCTCCCGAGCCCACGGCGTACTCCTATCCCGTCGCCCGGCTGCGCGGCGACGCGGGCCCCTGGACCCCACCCGAGCAGGACCGCTGGGGCGGCGAACCGTGGCCGCGGACCGGAGAGCCGCACGCGGAGTGGACCGCGGCCGCGCAGGACACCGGCGCCCGGCAGCTCCTCGCCCTGCTGCCGCCGCTCGCGGACGCCGAGCCGTCCAACGGGCCGTCCACCGGGCCGTCCACCGGGCCATCCATCGGGACGAACGGCGGAAAAGTGCGGGTCCGGGTGTTCGGGCACGACATGAAGTTCATGCGCGGCCTGGCCACCAAGCTGGACCAGCGGCCGGACCTGGAGGTGGCCGTCGACGAGTGGCGTACGCCCGGTGCTCGCAACGACGGCATCACCGAGAACCTCGCCCGCTCCGGCCAGCTGCTGGTCGCCGAGTGGGCCCGGCCGAACGCGGTCTGGCTGTCCCGGACCAAGCGCCCGGATCAGCGGCTGGTCGTACGCCTGCACCGGTTCGAGATCGAGAGCGCCTACCCTCCCAAGATCCAGCTGGACGCCGTGGACGCGGTGGTCCACATCGCGCCGCACATGCGCCGGCGCATCCGGACCGAGCTCGGCTGGCCGGACGAGAAGCTGGTCTACATCCCCAACTACGTCGACCTCGCCGCGCTGGACCGGCCGAAGTACGCGGAGGCGCGGTTCACCCTCGGCATGGTCGGGATCACGCCCGGTCTGAAGCGGTTCGACCTGGCCCTGGACCTGCTGGCCGCGCTGCGCCGGGAGGACCCGCGCTTCCACCTGCTGGTGCGCAGCCGGATGGGCTGGGCGCACAAGCCGTCGTGGGAGCGGCCCGAGGAGCGCCGCGACACCCAGCGCAGTCTGGAGCGGGTGGAGAAGGACCCGCTGCTGCGCGGCGCGGTGGTGTTCGACGCGTTCGGGCAGGACATGCCCGCGTGGTACCGCAAGGTGGGCCACATCCTGTCGCTGTCGGATGTGGAGGGCTCGCACGCCGCGCTGGCCGAGGGCATGGGATCGGGCGCGGTGCCGGTGATCCGGGCCTGGGATGGTGCCGCCGAGGCGTACGGCGAGGACGCCCTGTGCGGCTCCCTGGCCGAGGCGGTGACCTGGGTGACCGAGACCGCCGACCAGGCGACCTGGGAGGAGCGGTCCGACTGGGCCAAGGCCGAGGTCGCCCGGCGCTTCGACCCCGACCAGGTCGTCGCCGCGTGGGCGGACCTGGCGCACGACCGGCTGGACCGGGCGCGGGCGCGGTTCGCGGCGTACGCCGAGGCCGGCGCCTGACGGTCCTTCGTTCGTACGACCGAGCGGCGTACGACCGAGCGGCGTACGACCGAGCGGCGTACGACCGAGCGGCGTACGACCGAACGGCGGTCAGCCGTCGGCCGCCCAGGCGGCGTCCGGGTCGGGCACCGGGATCGAGCTGACCAGCAGCCGGGAGTACTCGTGCCGCGGGTTGTCGATCACCTCCCGGGTGTCCCCGCGTTCGACGATCGACCCCCGGTAGAGGATGCAGATCTCGTCACCGACCTGGTAGGCCGTGGACAGGTCGTGGGTGATGTAGAGGAACGAGATGCCGCGCTCGTCCCGCAGTCGCAGCATGATGTCCAGGATCAGCGCCCGCAGGGACGCGTCCACCATCGACACCGGCTCGTCGGCGACGATCAGGCGGGGCTGGATGAGGTACGCCCGGGCCATCATCAGCCGCTGCCGCTGACCGCCGGACAGCTGGTGCGGGTGCTTGTCGAGCACCTCCGCGCCGCGCATCCCGACCACCCGCAGCGCGTCCTCGACGAGGTCGCGGGCCTGTGCCTTCGACGTCGCCAGCCGGAAGTGCCGCACGGCCAGGTCGAAGACGTGGCGTACGCGGTAGAAGGGGTTGTAGACCCCGAACGGGTCCTGGAAGATCGCCTGCACCTCGCGGCGGTAGGCGAGGAAGCCCTCCTTGTCGAGGGTCGACACGTCCCGCCCCCGGTGCAGCACCTGGCCGGACGTCAGCGTGGTGAAGCCCAGGATGGCGTCGGACAGGGTCGTCTTGCCGCTGCCGCTCTCCCCGGCGATGGTGGTGATGCCGGCCGGTGTCTCGTGCAGTGTCAACGACACATTGTCGAGGGCGGTGGTCCGCTCCTCGCCCTTGCCGTACACCTTCACCGCCGACCGGACCTCCAGCAGCGGCGGCACCGATGCCTGCTCGGCCGCGTGGTCGGCCGTCTGCTCTGCCCTCTGGTCAGCCGTCTGGTCAGCCATCGACCGTCACCTCCAGGTCGGACGTGGCCACCAGGTGACCGGGGGCGACCTCGACCATCGCCGGCGTCGGCCGTCTGGTGCGCAGGTCGGGCGCGCGGACGTCGCGGACCACCAGTGGCCGGCGTTCCCGGATGGACGGGATGGAGGCGATCAGGTGCCGGGTGTACGCGTGCCGCGGGTCGCGCAGGATGTCGCGTACGGAGCCGATCTCGACGATGTTCCCCGCGTACATCACCGCGATCCGGTCCACGAGCTGGGCCTGCAGCGCCATGTCGTGGCCGATCAGGATCATCGAGCTGTTCAGCCGCTTCTTCACGTCCAGCAGGGTCTGCGCGACCGCCTTCTGCACCACGACGTCGAGCGCGCTGGTGGGTTCGTCGGCGATGATCACCGCCGGGTCCAACGCGATCGCCATCGCGATGCAGACCCGCTGCTTCATCCCGCCGGACAGCTCGTGCGGGTAGAGGTCGACGACGCGTTCGGGCAGGTTGACCAGCGACAGCAGCCGGAGGAGACGTTCGCGCAGCACCTTGCGCGGCTGGCGGCCCTCGTGCGTCTCGATCGCGTCGCCAAGCTGGCGGCGTACCCGGAGCACGGGGTTCAGGGAGTTCATCGAGCCCTGCGGGATGAGGGCGATGTCGCGCCAGCGGCGGCTCCGCAGCTCCGCCTCGGACATCGCCAGCAGGTCGGTGGCGCCCAGTCGGACCGAGCCGCCCACCACCCGGCCGGGCGGCGTGGTCAGCCGCAGGATCGCCATCGCCACCGTCGACTTGCCCGACCCGGACTCGCCGACCAGCCCGAGCGTCTCCCCGCGGCCGAGGGTGAACGACACACCGTTCGCGGCCACCACGTCGCCGCCGGTCGTGCGGTAGTGCACCCGCAGGTCCGTCACCGACAGCACGGGCTCCCCGGCGCCGGGCAGGATGCTCGGGCCGGCGCTCGGCTCGGCGGCGCTCATGCCTTCGCTCCCCGCAGCCGCGGGTTGGCCACCTCGTCCAGGCCGATCGCCAGCAGGAACAGCCCGATGAAGATCACCATCAGCACCAGGGTCGGGAAGCCCCACCACCACCACATGCCGCGCAGGATCGCCGACCCGCTGATCGCGTTGGACACGGTCATGCCGAGCGTCGGGATCCGCTGCGGCCCCAGGCCGAGCGCCTCCAGGCCGACCGCCGCCAGGATGCCGCCGGAGGTCGCGCCGATGAAGCTGGCGGCGAGGTAGGGCAGCAGGTTCGGCATCATCTCCCCGAACATGATGTGCCGCGTGGGCAGCGCGGTGAGCCGGGCCATCCGGACGTATCCCTGCTCGCGCATCGACAGCACCTGCGCCCGGATCAGCCGGGTCGGCCCGGCCCAGGCGAACAACGCGACGATCAGCGCCATCGTGGTGACGTCCATCTGGCGTACGTACGCCGAGATCACCACCAGGATCGCCAGCGTCGGAATGGTGAGCGCGGTGTCGGACAGCGTACGGATCACCGTGTCCACGGCCCCGCCGCGATAGCCGGCGGCGAACCCCAGCACCGTCCCGACCAGCATGCTCGTCACGCCCACGACCAGGCCGACCTGCAGCGTCGTCGGGCCGCCCACCACCAGCAGGGCGAGCATGTCCCGGCCGCTGTTCTCGGTGCCCAGCGGATGCGCGAGCGAGCCGCCCCGCAGCCAGAACGGCGGCAGGTTGAGCGGTGAGCTGGCCGCCCGGGCGAGCGTGGTGTCCCACAGCAGCCGGCCCGCCAGCGTGAGCACCAGCACGCCCACGACCATGCCGGCGCCGGCCAGCAACTTGCGGTTGCGCCACGGCGACGTCGGCCGGCCGCCGGAGTCGGCGGGCTCGTCCGCCCGTTCCTGGATCTGGGTGACGGCGGTCGGGTCCATGGCCGGCCGTCACCTCCTCTCGTAGGAGATGCGCGGGTCGAGCAGCGGATAGACCAGGTCGATGATCAGGACAGCGGTGACCGTGGTGAGGATCAGGATGAACACGATGCCCTGCATCACGGTGTAGTCGGTGGTGGAGATCGCCTGGTAGAGCAGCGCGCCCATGCCGGGATAGCCGAAGAGGTACTCCACCAGCACGGTGCCGCCGACGATCCCGCCGATGCCGAGCACGAGCGCGGTGACCTGGGGCAGGATCGCGTTGCGGATCTCGTACCTGAAGAGGATGTCCAGCGGCCGCAGCCCCTTCGCGCGGGCCAGCGTCAGGTAGTCCTCCCCGGCGACGGTGACCATCATCCCGCGCATGCCGAGCGCCCAGAACCCCATGCTGGCCAGCACGATCGACAACGCCGGCAGGGTGCCGTGCTGCACCACGCTGTTCACGAACGCCAGGCTGATCCCGGGCGTCAGGTCGCCGCGGTAACCGCCGGAGATCGGGAACAGCCGCAGGGTGAAGACGAACACGTAGATCAGGACGATCCCCAGGATGTAGAACGGGATCGCGGTGAACGTCAGCGACACCGGCAGGAACACCCGCAACAGCCTGGGCGTGCGCCGCCACGCCATCAGCGCACCGATCACGCTGCCGGCGAGGAACGACAGTGCGGTCGCGATGACCAGCAGCCCGACCGTCCAGGGCAGCGCCCGGCCGATCATCGTGCCCACCTCCGCCGGGAACTGCGCCAGCGAGTAGCCGAAGTCGAACGTCGCCATGCTCTTGAGGTAGTGGAGGTACTGCACCGGCAGCGGGTCGTCCAGGCCGAACCTCGCCCGCCAGGCCGCGACCAGCTTGCCGCTGCCCTCGACGTAGCCCGCCTGCGAGGTGATCCGGGTGATCATCGCCTGCACCGGGTCGCCCGGCGCGAGCCGAGGAATGAAGAACATCAGCGTCGCGCTCGCCCAGATGGTGAACAGGAACATCCCTACCCGGCGGACGACGTACCCCACGCTCAGTCCGCGCACGACCGGCTCCTCATGCCTTCACCGGGCGCAGGTGGTGGATGATCTGGTGCGCGTTCGCCCAGTCCAGCGTGGGCTGGAGGTAGTCGTTCTTCTTGGTCGCCCAGCCGGTCCAGTACGTCGTGTCGAACGCGTAGAGCTTGCGGGCGTGCGCGATCGGCAGGAACGGCAGGTCACGCAGCCACGCCCGGGCGGCGGCGAGGAACGGCTCGTCCAGCGCCGGGTCGTCCAGCGGGAGGTTCGCCATCGTGTCGACGTTCTTCGTGTAGTCGGCGTTCTTCCAGCGGACCGCGTTGGAGGACGCGGCCTTGCCGACCGGGACGACCGCCTTCGCCGAGAACAGCTGCATCGAGAACCACGGCTCGGTGACCGAGCCGCAGGCGCTCCAGTCGCTCGCGGCCTCGAACTTCCCGTTGCCGAGGTTGTCGCCCCACGTGCCGATGGCGAGCTTGCGGACGGTCGCGTTGATCCCGGCCCGCTGCAGCTGCTCGCCGACCACCTCGGCGTACCGCCAGATCTCGATGAAATCGGTCGGCGCGTCGATCTGCAGCCGGAGGTCCTTGCCGCCCTTCTGGTAGTAGCCGTCGCCCTTACGGGTGTAGCCCTTCGCGGCGAGGATGCGCTTGGTCTGGTCCAGGTCGTGCTTGCCGATGGGGAACTCCTCGAACAGCCCGGCGTCCTCGATCTTCTGGACCCACCGCTGCATCGGCGGGTAGTTGGGGAAGAAGAACCTTGCCGGTGTGGTCGTGCCCTCGTAGGCGATCTTGACGATCTCGTCCCGGTCGAGGGCGTGGTTGAGCGCCCAGCGCATCTGCGGGTCGTTCCAGGGCTCGACGGCGTTGTTGACCGACAGCAGCCGGGTGCACGGGTCCGGCCAGGCGTACGGCTTGTCCGGCAGCCAGGAGATCACCTTCGGGTTGCGGGCCTTCAGGCTCTCGAACGCGCCCGCGGTGAGGTCGGCCACCGAGTCCAGCTGGTGGTCGGCGGCCCGGGCGACCCGGATGTCCTCGGTCTCGTTCACCACCCACTGCAGGCGCTCCGGCTTGGGCAGCGGCAGGAAGCCGGCCTTCGCGCCCCACCAGTCGGCGCGGCGTTCGTAGGTGAACCTCGTCGGGCTCGCCGAGGTGAGGCGGTACGGGCCGGTGAACACCGGCGAGGACTTCTTGTCGTAGTTCTTGAACGTCGTGGGGTCTTTCCCACGCCACACGTGCTCGGGCACGATCACCAGGCCGCTGTGGATCTTCACCGAGAAGTAGTCCAGCTGGAACCTCGGGTTCGGCTTGTTCAACGTGAAACGCACCGTCAGCGGGTCGACCTTCTCGACCGTCTTCACCCACTCCTGGATCGCGGCCGCGTTGTTCAGTTCCGCGCTGCCCTTGCGCAGGAGGTCGATGGTGAACACCACGTCGTCGGCGTCGTAGGCCTCACCGTCGGACCACTTGATGCCGTCCCGGAGCTTCAGCGTCCACACGGTGCTGGTGTCGTTCGGCTCGAACGACAGGCCGAGCCACGGCTCGGTCTTGCCCGTCTCGTAGTCGAGGATGAACAACGGCTCGGCCATCGCCTGGTGGAAGCCGGCGTTGTTGGTGAAGCCGGGTACGAACGGGTTCCACAGGTCCGGGCTCTGCACCCGGCCGCCGTGGTAGTCGAACACCACCGTGCGGGCCCGGGCGCTGTTGCCGCCTCCGCCGCCCGCGCCACCGCCGCCGCCGCCACCGGCTCCGCCTCCGCCGCCGGCCCCCTCGCCCTCGCAGGCGGCCAGCAGGGCGGGCAGGCCGCCGACCGCCGCCCCGGCGAGGGCGGCGCGGCGCAGGAACGTTCGCCGGGAAGACGGGCCGGCGTGGTCGGGGCCCACCTGGTCGGGTCGGACGTGGTCGGGGCCCTTGTGGTCCGGTCCTGTCGTGGGGTGCTGGGTCATCGCGGCGCCGGCCTTCCTCGTCGGGTGTCGGCCGGTGAGCCAGCCGTCACCGCCGGTTCTTCGCCGGAAAGACTGGGGGCGCGAAGATCACCGGTCAAGGGAGGGCAGCCACCCTGGCCACCCCGAGCCCGGTTTCGGCCCACGGAGACCGCCCCGGCTCAGCGTCCGGGCCGCTCGACGCCGGTTTCGGAGCGGCGACGGCAAGGTGAACGCGGCCGGGACGCGACATGGACAGATGTCACTGGTCGGGTTTGAACGGTGACGGAAACGGTAACTTTTCCCTAACTCTCCCCGGCCGGGTGCCGTTTTCCGTTTCCGGCCGGGTATCCCCAACCTAGGGTGCGGAGCGTGTCTGACCTCGCTGTCGTCGGTCTTGGATATGTCGGTCTACCCCTGGTCCGTGAGGCCTGCCGGGCGGGACTTCGAGTCGTCGGACTCGATGTTTCCCCGCGCGTGGTCGCGGGCCTGGCCGCCGGTCGTTCCCACATCGACGATCTTTCCGATGCCGACGTGACCGCCATGCTGGCCGCCGGGCTGACCGTGACCACCGACCCCGGGGAGGCGCTGGCCTCGGCGGACACCGTGGTGATCTGCGTGCCGACGCCGCTGGACGAGGACGGCGGGCCCGACCTGACGGCGGTGCGGTCGGCGGCCGCGATGGTGGCCGACCACCTGCGGCCGGGCACGCTCGTCGTGCTGGAGTCGACGACCTATCCCGGCACGACCGATGAGGTGGTGCGGCCGATCCTGGAGAAGTCCGGGCTGACCGCCGGGGTGCAGTTCGCGCTGGCGTTCTCCCCCGAGCGCATCGACCCCGGCAACCCCACCTACGGCCTGCGCAACACCCCGAAGGTGGTCGGCGGGCACACCGTGCACTGCACCGAGCGGGCCGTCGACTTCTACGGCCGGATCTGTGACCGGGTGGTGCGGGCGAAGGGCACCCGCGAGGCCGAGATGGCCAAGCTGCTGGAAAACACCTACCGTCACGTCAACATCGCCCTGGTCAACGAGATGGCGATCTTCTGCCACGAGCTCGGCATCGACCTGCGTGACGCGATCGAGGCGGCGGCCACCAAGCCGTTCGGGTTCCAGGCGTTCCACCCCGGCCCGGGCGTGGGCGGGCACTGCATCCCGATCGACCCCAACTACCTGTCGTACAAGGTCAAACGGCTGGGCTACCCGTTCCGGTTCGTGGAGCTGGCCCAGGAGATCAACCAGCGGATGCCGTCCTACGTCGCCCAGCGGGTGCAGGACCTCATCAACGACGCCGGCCGGTCCGTCCGCGGGTCCACGGTGCTGATCCTCGGCGTCACCTACAAGCCGAACATCGCCGACCAGCGCGAGTCCCCGTCACGGCCGGTCGCCCGCCGGCTGCGCCGGATGGGCACCAACCTGGTCTTCCACGACCCCTACGTCACCGAGTGGCAGGTCGACGGGGAGCCGGTGCCACGGGTGGACGACCTCGACCATGCGCTGGCCACCGCCGACCTGGCCCTGCTGCTGCAGGACCACGCCGTCTACGACGCACCCACGCTGTCGCGCGCACGGCTGTTGTTCGACACCCGCGGCCGGGTCCGCGACGGGACCGCCGAGGTGTTGTGATGCCCAACCTGCGCGTCCTCGTGTGCACGGTCGTACACCATCCGCAGGACGCGCGCATTCTTCACCGGCAGATCCGGGCCATGCTGGACGCCGGTTACTCCGTGACCTACGCCGCTCCCTTCTCGGCGTACGCCACGACGGCCTGGCCGGAGCTGACGGCGATCGACCTGCCCCGGGCACTGGGCCGGCAGCGCTCCGACGCGCTGCGCGCGGCCCGGCACGTCCTGCGGACCCACGGTGCGGACGCCGACGTGGTGCTGCTGCACGACCCCGAACTGCTGCTCGTCCTGCCCGGGCTGGACCTGCCCGGCGCGGTGGTGTGGGACGTGCACGAGGACACCGGTGCGGCGCTGGTGGCCAAGAGCTGGCTCCCCGGCGCCGTTCGGCCACTGGCCCGCGCGGGCGTGCGCATGGTCGAGGAGTGGGCCGAACGCAACCTCCGGCTGATCCTCGCCGAGCCGGGCTACCGCGGCAGGTTCCGGCGGATCCACCCGGTGGTGCCGAACACCACCTACGTGCCCGACTCCGTGGCACCGTCCGGTGCGAACCGGGTCGTCTACGTCGGTCACCTGTCGGTCGCCCGCGGCGTCGACGTGATGCTGGACGCCGCCCGGCTGCTGGCCGGCAGCGGCCTGGACATCGACGTGGTGGGACACGCCGACTCCTACTCCCGCCGGGCACTGGTGCGCGCGCAGCAGGAGGGGTTCCTGCGCTGGCACGGGTATGTTCCCAACGACAGGGCGCTGGCCCTGGTCGACGGCGCCCTGTGCGGGCTGTCGCTGCTGCGCGACCTGCCCAACTACCGGCACTCGATGCCCACCAAGGTGCTGGAGTACATGGCGCACGGCGTCCCCGTGGTCTCCACCCCGCTGCCGGCGGCGGTGTCGCTGACCGAGGTGAACAAATGCGGCCTGCTGGTCCCCTTCGACGACGCCGAGGCCACCGTGGCGGCCATCCTGCGGCTGCGCGACGACGACGAGCTGCGGGCCTCGATGGGAAAGCGCGGGCACGCGGTGGCGCGTACCGGCTACCACTGGCCGCAGACCGCCCGGGAGTTCCTGATGCGGCTGGAGGCCTGGGCGCAGGCGGCCCGGCCGCACGAGTGCATCACCCTCGGCACGCTCTGACCACCCGCGTGACCCGTGGCGCCGGCCCGCCAGGTCAGAGCAGGGCCTTGATGATCCCCAGCAGCGAGGCGAACCGCAGCAACCGGCCGACGAACCCGACCACCACGAACAACGCGAGCGGCACCCGCAGCTGTCCGGCCACCACCGAGACCACGGCGAACGGCGGGAACCCCAGCGCGGCCGACACGAGTAGCAGGAGCGCGGCCAGCCACGGGCGGCCACCGATCCGGCGCTGCCAGGTGAGGAAGGTCCGCTGCCACTTCGGCGACTCGATCTTCTGGCGTACCCACCTCCACCGCAGGGAGTTGCGGCCGATCAGGAAGTACGCCACCTTGCCCACCATCTGCCCGCCGGCCGCCGCGGCGGCGACCAGCCAGATGGACCGGCCGGTGAACGTCGCGGCCACCGCGCCGACGTACGCCTCGGCGTTGAGCAACGGGATCAGCGCCGACGCGATGCAGTAGCAGAACGTCGCGGCGAGCAGCCCCATCAGGGGGCCTGCCCCACCCGGGTGGCCGAGTCGGAGGAGCCGGCCACCTGCGGGAGCGGCAGGCCGAGCCGGTCGAGCCGGACCAGCGACCAGATCTTGACCGCGAGCAGGCACAGCGCGACCGCGGTGCACAGGGGCACGGAGTGGGTGACCACCATGAGCACCGCCACCGCCGAGGAGTTGGCGGCCTTGCCCGGCTTGGACCAGTTGGCCGCCCAGATGGGCCGGTCGACGAGGTGGAAGTAGTTGGGACTGCGCAGCGGCCAGGCCAGGAACGCCAGCGACACGAACGTGTCCACGACCGCGAACTCGAGCAGGAAGACGCCCACCGGCAGTGCCATCGCCGGCTCCAGCCAGACCAGGCCGACGTAGAACGCGCCCGCACACAGCCGGTCGCTCACGATGTCGAACACCGCGCCGATCCGGGTCTCGGTGTCGGTCAGCCGGGCCAGTGCGCCGTCGGCCATGTCGCCCACCCAGTAGACCGCCAGCGCGACCAGCAGCAGGACGAGCGACCGGTCGTACGCGGCGTACAACGCGATGCCCACCGAGACCACGGTGCGGACGAAGGTGACGACGGTGGCGCCGGTGAGCAGGCGTTCGGCCTCGGGGCGCTGCCATCCGCGTTCCGGGCGGGCCGAGGTGGTCATGGTCGCCATCAGTCCCACCCCCTCTGCGGCACAGCCCGTGACGTCGTAAGGCCCACACCATAACGGGTGATCGACCGCGGACGGCGCGTGCCGGACCGGGACGGGGAGAGGGAGCAGAGGGGAGTCAGCCCGCTTCCAGCGCCTCGACGGTCCGGCGCGCGGCCCGGCCGTCGCCGTAGGGGGTGCCGCGTCCTCCGGTCGGGGCCGGCCGGGCGGCCAGCTCCTTGACCTGGGTGAGGTGCGGGTCGAGGACGTTCCAGCCGCCGGCCAGCGTCTCGGTCCACTCGGTCTCGGTCCGTAGGGTCGTGCAGGGTACGCCCAGCAGGAACGCCTCCTTCTGCAGGCCGCCGGAGTCGGTGACCACGCCGCGGGAGCCGAGGACGGCGCGCACCATGTCGGGGTAGGCGAGCGGCGGAAGGACCCGCAGGGACGGCCGGGCCAGGTCGATGCCGTACTCCTCGCACCGCGCGACCAGCCGGGGATGGGCGAGCAGGGCGACCGGTGCGTCCAGCCCGGCGAGCGCGTCGACCACGGCGGCGAGCCGGGCCGGGTCGTCGGTGTTGTCGGCGCGGTGCACGGTCGCGACCAGGTAGCCGTCCGGCTGGTCGCCGACGGCCTCGGCGAGTTCGGCGGGCAGGGGCCTGCCGGCCACGGCGTCGCGTACGGCGAAACACACGTCGGTCATCACGTCGCCGACCAGAACCGAGCGGCCGGCCAGCCCCTCGCCGGCCAGGTGGGCCATGGCCGTGTCGGTCGGCGCGAGCAACAGGTCGGCGGCGTGGTCGGTGAGGACGCGGTTGTGCTCCTCGGGCATCCGCCGGTTGAACGACCGCAGCCCCGCCTCCAGGTGCGCGACCCGCAGGTGCTGCTTCACCGCCGACAGCGTGCCGGCCAAGGTGGAGTTGGTGTCGCCGTACACCAGCACCCAGTCCGGCTGCCGCTCGGTCAGCACCGGGTCCAGGGCGGTCAGCATCGCACCCGTCTGGGCGCCGTGGGTGCCCGAGCCCACGCCGAGATGGACGTCGGGCGCGGGGATCGCGAGGTCGGTGAAGAACACCTCCGACATCCGGGTGTCGTAGTGCTGGCCGGTGTGCACGATCACGTGCCGGTGGCCGGTCGCTGCGAAGGCGGCGGCGACCGGCGCGAGCTTGACGAACTGCGGGCGGGCGCCCACGACGCTCAGCACCGTCAGCGGGCGCCGGGTCTGGCCGGGCCGCTCGGGTTGGCCGGATTGCACGGTCACTGCGCCTCCTCGAGGTGAGCCGGCTCCAACGATCCGGAACGTTGGTGGCGCGTCACACTCCGTACCGGACTTCGCGGCAGGTTACCCTAGCCAGCGACCCGCCGGAGAACCTCGGATCCCTTCCCAGGAAGACGTGTTGCCCGTGAAGATCACCGTTGTCGGCCTGGGCAAGGTCGGCTTGCCTCTGGCCGTCCAGTTCGCCGGAAAGGGCCACAGCGTCGTCGGCGTGGACACCAACCCGCGCGTGGTGGAGTCGGTCAACGCCGCCATCGAGCCCTTTCCCGGCGAGGCGGAGTTGGAGGTACGCCTGAAGCAGGCGGTGGCCGACGGCGTGCTGACGGCCACGTCCGACTACTCCCGGGCCGTTCCGCAGGCGGAGTACGTCGTCGTGGTGGTGCCGCTCTTCGTCGACGACGACGGCCTTCCCGACTTCGGCTGGATGGACTCCGCCACCACCGCGATCGCTGCGCACCTGCGGGCGGGCACGACCGTGATCTACGAGACGACCCTGCCGGTCGGCACCTGCCGAACCCGCTGGAAGCCCGCGCTGGAGCAGGGATCGGCGCTCACCGAGGGCACCGACTTCTGGGTGGCCTTCTCACCCGAACGCGTCCTGACCGGTCGCGTTTTCGCGGATCTGCGGAAATATCCGAAACTGATCGGCGGGCTCGACCCGGCCGGAGCCGAGCGTGCGCGGGCGTTCTACGAGGCGGTGCTCGACTTCGAGCCGCGCACCGACCTGCCACGGCCCAACGGCGTCTGGGACCTGGGTTCGGCCGAGGCGGCCGAGCTCGCCAAGCTCGCCGAGACGACCTACCGCGATGTCAACATCGGGTTGGCAAACCAGTTCGCGCGGTTCGCCGAGGCCAACGGCATCGACGCGCTCGCCGTGATCGACGCGGCCAACTCCCAGCCCTACAGCCACATCCACCGCCCGGGCATCGCCGTCGGTGGGCACTGCATCCCCGTCTACCCCCGCCTGTACCTCTGGAACGACCCGGACGCCACCGTCGTCCGCGCGGCCCGCGAGGCCAACGCCGCGATGCCGGCGTACGCCGTCGACGTGCTCGCGCAGACCTACGGCGACCTGTCCGACGCGCGGGTGGCGGTGCTCGGTGCCGCCTACCGGGGCGGGGTGAAGGAGACCGCGTTCTCCGGGGTGTTCGGCACGGTCGCCGCCCTGCGCCGAAGGGGCGCCCGGGCCGTCGTGCACGACCCGCTGTACGACGACGACGAACTCTCCGCACTCGGGTTCACTCCGTACCACCTCGGCACGCCCGTCGACGCGGCGATCCTGCAGGCCGACCACCCGGACTACCGCGCGATCGGGCCGGCCGACCTGCCGGGCGTACGCGCCCTGGTCGACGGGCGTGCGGTCACCGACGAGACCCGCTGGGCCGGGGTGCCCCGCCGGGTGATCGGCGTCGCACCGGCAGCCGACCCCTCCGTGTGATCCGTGTGATCCGTGCGGGTCAGCGGGGCCAGCGCTGGTTGGCGAAGGTCTTCAGGTCCGCGTACGACCCGTTGAAGTAGTTCTTGTCGATCGGCGTCTCGGTGTACTGCCAGAAGGTGTGTCCCTTCTGCCAGCCGCCCGGCATCGGGCCGGGCTGGGGGTTGTAGCTCGCGATCCACAGCGGGTTGCGGCCGAACGCGGTGCTGTTGCCGACGCACTGCTGCCACCATGAGCCGTTGGTGTAGATGACCGGCAGCCGGCCGGTGAGCCGCTTGTACTCGTCGCTGAAGTCGCGGACGAAGTTGACGATCTCGTTCGCCGACCGGTCGTAGCAGGTCGACACCCCGACCGCCTCGCCGAACTCGATGTCGAGCTCGCCGGGCAGGGTCTTGCCGTCGGGCTTCCAGTCACCGCCGTTGGCGACGAAGAACCGCGCCTGCTCGGCGCCGCTGGACTGGTCGGGCCGGCCGAAGTGATACGTGCCGTGCAACATGCCGACCTTGGCCGATCCGTTGAACTGCTGGTCGAAGAACGGGTTCTTGTACGTCGTGCCCTCGGTCGCCTTGACGTAGGCGAACCGGAAACCCTGGTCCCGGTAGTACGGCCAGTCGACGTTGCCCTGGTGGCTGGCCACGTCGATGCCGGGAGCCCCCCGGATCAGTCCGCGCGCTTCCCACCTGGTCTCGGCCGGCTTCACCGCGGCCTTCTTCGGAGTCTTGAGCGTGGCCTTCTTCGCGGCGGCGTCCTTCGCGGCCGCGGCCTTGCGGAGTTCGGCGACTCTGCGTTCGGCGGCCTTCTTGGCCGTTGCGGACCGCCTGACCTCGCGGACCGCCGCGGCGTGCTGCTGGGAGGCGAGCCGCAGGTCGGTCACCGCCTGCTTGAGTTCGGCCACTTCGCTGGTGCCGGTCACGACTCCGTCGGAGGGTCGCAGGGGGACGGGCCTGGCCGCCGGTTGCCGTGCGACCAGGGCCTCGCCGCCGGGCCGGTAGCGGGCGAAGTAATCCGGCCCGCCGAACGACTGTGGCGACATCCGCAGCCCCGGGATACCGGCCAGGTCGCCTTCGGTCCTCGCCGCGGCCGCCCTGGCTGTCACGGATGCTGTGGCCGTCCCGGCTGTTCCTGCTGCCCGGGCCGGCCCGGAGGCCTCGGCAGAACTGGCCGAGGTGGAGGCGGCGTACGACGGTCCGGCGACCCCGAGGGTGAGCGCGGCGGAGCCGACCACGATGACGGCGCTCCGGGCCAGCGAGGAACGGCGCGAGCGGGGGTGGGACCGCTCGGCGGGGTGGCTGCGCGCGGATGCGGAAAGCCGCACTGAAAACTCCTTCGGTCGGATGCGTCGTTCGCACCGGCCACCCGATCAAAGGAGAAAACTCTCGCAGAATTTCTCGAACTCCGGCGCATCGGACGGCGATGTCGATGCCGTTGATGCGCGGACATGTCAGAGGCCGTGCTCGTTTGTGTCGGCTTTCGGCCCCCGTGGCCGTGCTGCATTGTGCGCGATTTCGGTGAGAGCTTTCAAATTCTGGTCCCGGCATGCGGAAGCGCAGAGTGGGAGTAAAGGGATTATCCCGACGATCTCGACCGGTCGTGAGCGTCGTCTGCTGTCAGGAAGTGGATCTTCCGGATTCGCGGCGAACGGACCCGAACGGCGAAAGCCCACGCGGTAAACGATCTTCGCGCGCATTTCCGCGTGTGTCGCCGCAGCCTGTTCTCGCCGCGCTTGTCTCACCCAACGGGTTTGTCGTGGACAGTAAGGGAAGATCCGCCCTGGGCATCGACGGTCACGTCTTCGGGTATCTCCTGCGACGTGAGAACGCCCACAGAGCTTCGCGGCCGCGAATCGACCGGGTGTTCTCGGGAGCGGCCCGGACAACTGTCCGAAACGTGGTCCTTTCCGCACCAATCCGACAGCCGATCTTATCGCTTCTTCGTCCGCTGAAATCGTCGCCGGGAATCCTCGGCGGACGGCTACCGCACGACGGCCACCGGAACAGGCGCGGTTCGTTTGTCGCCGATGGGAGTGCAGTGAGAAGCCAGGTGGCGCGAGGGGTGAAGCGGGCCTTCGACATCGGGTCGGCCCTCGCGGGGTTGGGCGTCCTCTCTCCGCTGATCCTCGCCATCTGGGTGGTGGTTCGCTGGCGGCTGGGCACGCCGGTGCTCTTCCGTCAGCAGCGCACCGGGATGCACGGACGGCCGTTCGCGGTCCTGAAGTTCCGCACGATGACCGACCGCCGCGACCGCTTCGGCGACCTGCTCCCCGACCACCGGAGGCTCACCCGGCTGGGCCGGCTGCTGCGCGCGCTGAGCCTGGACGAGATCCCGCAGCTGGTCAACGTCCTGCGCGGTGACATGAGCATCGTCGGCCCGCGGCCGCTGCTGCGGAAGTACGACCTCTGGTACACCCCGCACGAACGCCGCCGGTTCGACGTCCGTCCGGGCATCACCGGGCTGGCCCAGATCGCCGGCCGCAACACCGTCAGGTGGAGCGCCCGGCTGAGCCTGGACGTGGAGTACGTCGAGCGGTGCTCGCTGTGGCTGGACCTGCGGATCATCCTGGCGACGGTGAAGATGGTCTGCACCCGCGAGGGCGTCGTGGTCGACTCCCGCGCGCTGATGCCGGACCTGGACGAGGAACGCGGCGAGGCGCTGACCGACGAGCTCGTCCTGGACGCGAAGGCGCGGCGCCTGTTGCGGACCGGCTGAGCTCCCGCCGACGCGGGACCGGCTCAGCGCGCTTGCGGCCGGGCCGGGACGCCGACCACCACGGTCCGCGGGGCCACGTCCCTGGTCACCACCGCCCCCGCGCCGACGAAGGCGCCGGCGCCGACGGTCAGTCCCTGCCGCACGAACGCGTTCGAACCCACGGTGGCGCCGGCGGCGAGGTGTGCCGAGCCGGCGACGTTGGCGCCGGGCAGGACCGTGGTGACGTCGGAGAGCCGGCAGTCGTGGCCGAGGGTGGAGTTGTAGCTGATCTGCACGTGCCGGCCGAGCACGCACGAGGACGAGACGTACGCCATGGCGAGGACGACGCTGCCGGAGCCGAGGACCGTCTCCGGGCCGATCACGGCGCGGGGGTGCACGATCGTGCGGGGGTTCAGGCCGCGGCCCTCGAGTTCGGCCGACAGCCGGGCCCGCACGTCGGGGTCGGAGATCGCCACCACGAAGTCGTCGTCGACCTCGTCCGGGTGGACGACCGGCAGGCCGCGGGTCTTCTCACCGGCGAGCACATGGTCACAGAACACCACTGGCTCGGTCACCGTGCGGCCGTTTCCGAGGGCACGGTTCCCCGGAGCGCTGTCGCGGGCGGCGAGCACCGCGTCGTAGGTCTCCCGGCCGAAGCCGCCCGCTCCCACGATGAACAGCGTCATCGCATCCCTCCCGAGGTCATGCGTACTCCCCCGTCCGTTACGGTCGTGTCAGTCCGGCTGCGTGATGTCCAGGATCCGGTGATGCGGGTGGGTACCCGCAGCGCTGCAGGTACCATCGCTCCGTTCGTCCACGTTGCCGAGATTGCCGAAGTTGCTGCCCGTGGGTGGTCCGCCGGAGGACTCACCTCGACGACCACCTGGTGGTGTTATGCCCCTCGACTACCGTTTGTCCCACCTGCAGGCCCTCGAGTCCGAATCGATCCACATCATTCGTGAGGTGGCCGCCGAGTTCGAGCGGCCTGCGCTGCTGTTCTCCGGCGGCAAGGACTCCTGTGTGATGCTCCGGCTCGCCCAGAAGGCGTTCTGGCCGGCCCGCATCCCGTTCGCCCTCCTGCACGTCGACACCGGGCACAACTTCGCCGAGGTGATCGACTTCCGCGACCGGCTGGTCGCCGACCTCGGCGTACGCCTGGTGGTCGGCTCGGTGCAGGAGGCGATCGACGAGGGCCGGATCACCGAGCGTCCCGGCCAGAGCCGCAACCCGCTGCAGACGCAGGTCCTGCTGGAGACGATCGAGAAGCACAACTTCGACGCGCTCATGGGCGGGGCGCGCCGCGACGAGGAGAAGGCCCGGGCCAAGGAGCGGGTCTTCTCCTTCCGCGACGAGTTCGGCCAGTGGGACCCCAAGAACCAGCGACCCGAGCTCTGGAACATCTACAACGGCCGGATCCACCCCGGTGAGTCGATCCGGGCGTTCCCGCTGTCCAACTGGACCGAGCTGGACATCTGGCAGTACATCTCCGACGACCACGTGGACATCCCGTCCATCTACTTCGCGCACCGGCGCAAGGTGTTCGAGCGCGACGGGATGCTGCTCTCGGAGTCGGACGTCCTGCCCCGGCGGGAGGGCGAGGAGCTGCACGAGGCGACGGTGCGTTACCGCACGGTCGGCGACATCTCCTGTACGGGAGCGGTGGAGTCGACCGCGGCCACCGTGGCCGACATCATCACCGAGGTGGCCACCAGCCGGATCACCGAGCGCGGCGCGACCCGTGCCGACGACCGGGTGAGCGAGGCCTCGATGGAAGACCGCAAGCGGGAAGGTTATTTCTAGTGGATCTCCTGCGCTTCGCCACGGCGGGCAGCGTCGACGACGGCAAGAGCACCCTGATCGGGCGCCTGCTCTACGACTCCAAGGCGATCTTCGAGGACCAGTTGGAGTCCGTCGAACGCACCAGCCGCGACCGGGGGTTCGAGTACACCAACCTCGCGCTGCTGACCGACGGCCTGCGCGCCGAGCGTGAACAGGGCATCACCATCGACGTGGCGTACCGCTACTTCGCCACTCCCAACCGCAAGTTCATCATCGCCGACACCCCTGGGCACATCCAGTACACCCGCAACATGGTGACCGGCGCCTCCAACGCCGACCTCGCCCTGGTACTGGTCGACGCGCGCAACGGCCTGGTCGAGCAGACCCGCCGGCACGCGTTCCTGGTCTCGCTGCTGCGGGTGCCGCACCTGGTGGTCTGCGTCAACAAGATGGACCTGGTCGACTACGACCAGGAGGTGTACGAACGCATCCGGCAGGAGTTCCTGGGCTTCGCCACCAAGCTGTCGACTCCCGACCTTCAGGTGATCCCGATCTCCGCGCTCGCCGGTGACAACGTCGTCGAGCGGTCGACCAACATGCCGTGGTACGACGGCCCGTCGCTGCTGCACCACCTGGAGAACATCCACGTCGCCAGCGACCGCAACCTCCAGGACCCCAGGCTGCCGGTGCAGTACGTCATCCGTCCGCACTCCGACGACTACCACGACTACCGCGGGTACGCCGGTCAGGTCGTCGGCGGGGTGCTCAAGCCGGGTGACGAGGTGATGGTGCTGCCGTCGGGGATGACCTCGCGGATCAAGCGCATCGACACCGCCGACGGCCCGGTCGAGGAGGCGTTCTCGCCGATGTCGGTGACGGTGCTGCTCGAGGACGATCTCGACGTCTCCCGCGGCGACATGATCTGCCGTCCGAACAACAAGCCGACGGTCGCGCAGAACCTCAGCGCGATGGTCAGCTGGATGACCGACACGCCACTGAAGCCGGGGCAGCGGATCTACGTCAAGCACACCACCCGCACCGCGCGGGCGATCGTCAAGAAGCTGCACTACCGGCTCGACGTCAACACCCTGCACCGCGACGAGAGCGCCGACCAGTTGGGGCTCAACGAGATCGGGCGGGTCGACCTGCGGGTGGCCCAGCCGTTGTTCGTCGACGACTACGCGCGCAACCGGCAGACGGGGGGCTTCGTCCTCGTCGACGAGGCCACCAACGTCACCGTGGGCGCCGGCATGGTGATGAACGCCGACTAGATCCGCCCCGCGGGTCAGGGCCGAGCGGGTGCTTCTACGAGGCCGCGCTCGGCCCGGATTCTTCCGCGGAAGAATCGAGCGCGCCCTAGCCGACCTTGTCCCGGGCCTGGGCGAAGGCGGCGGCCGCGTGCTCGAGGTCCTCGCGGGTGTGCGCGGCCGAGACCTGCGTACGGATCCGGGCCGTCCCGTGCGGCACGACGGGGTAGGAGAACGCCGTCACGTACACACCGAGGTCCAGCAGAGCCGCCGCCATCTTCCCCGCAAGGACGGCGTCCCCGAACATCACCGGGATGATCGGGTGCTCGCCCGGGAGCACGTCGAACCCCTCGTCCTCCAGCCGCTGCCGGAAGAACGCGGTGTTGTCGCGCAGCCGCTGCCGCAGCTCGTCGGAGGAGTCCAGCAGGTCGAAGACCGCGATCGAGGCGGCCGCGATCGCCGGGGCCAGGGAGTTGGAGAAGAGGTACGGCCGGGACCGCTGCCGCAGCAGCTCGACGATCTCGGCCCGGGCGCTGGTGTAGCCGCCGCTGGCACCGCCGAGCGCCTTGCCCAGCGTGCCGGTGAGGATGTCCACCCGGTCGGCCACGCCGTGCAGTTCCGGCGTACCCCGGCCGTGCTCGCCGACGAAGCCCACCGCATGGGAGTCGTCGACCATCACCAGCGCACCGTAGGTGTCGGCGAGGTCGCAGATCTCCCGCAGCGGCGCGAGGTAGCCGTCCATGGAGAAGACGCCGTCGGTGGCGACCATCTTGAACCGCGCGTCCGAGGCGTCCTTCAGCTGCGCCTCGAGGTCGGCCATGTCGCGGTTGCGGTAGCGGAACCGGCGGGCCTTGCACAGGCGTACGCCGTCGATGATGCTCGCGTGGTTGAGGGCGTCGGAGATGATCGCGTCCTCCGGGCCGAGCAGCGTCTCGAACAGCCCCGCGTTGGCGTCGAAGCAGGAGCTGTAGAGGATCGTGTCGTCGGTGCCGAGGAACGCCGAGATGCGGTTCTCCAGCCGCTTGTGCAGCTCCTGGGTCCCGCAGATGAACCGCACCGACGCCATCCCGAAGCCCCACTCGTCCAGGCCCGCCTTCGCCGCGGCGATGAGGTCGGGGTGGTCGGCGAGCCCGAGGTAGTTGTTGGCGCACAGGTTGAGGACCCGCTGGCCGCCGGCGACGCCGACGTTGGCGTTCTGCGGCGTGGTGAGCGGGCGCTCGTCCTTGGCGAGCCCGGCCGCCCGGATCTCCGCGAGCTGGGTCCGCAGGTGTTCGCGCATCGTGTCGGCCATGTCAGCCACGTCCGTCCTTCCGGGGTCAGCTCCCCGCCGGTGGGTCCTGTCTCCAGTCGAGGATCACTTTGCCGCAGTTGCCGTCGCGCAGGGTCGCGAAGGCCTGTTCGTACTCGGTGACCGGGAACCGGTGGGTGACCACCGGTGAGATGTCCAGGCCCTCCTCGACCAGCACCGACATCGCGTACCACGTCTCGTACATCTGCCGGCCGTAGATGCCCTGGATGGTCAGCATGGAGAGTACGACCCGGCTCCAGTCGATGCTGATCGGCCCGGACGCCAGCCCGAGGACCGCGATCCGGCCGCCGTGGGACATCGAGTCGACCATGGACGGGAGTGCGCTCGGGTGCCCGGACATCTCCAGCCCGACGTCGAAGCCCTCCTTCATGCCGAGCTCGGCCTGAACCTGCGGGAGGGTGGTACGGGAGACGTCGACGGCCGCGGTGACGCCCACCTCGCGGGCGAGATCGAGGCGGTACGGGTTGACGTCGGTGATCACCACGTGGCGCGCGCCGGCGTGCCGGACGACGGCCGCCGCCATCAGGCCGATCGGGCCGGCGCCGGTGATCAGGACGTCCTCGTTGACCACCGGGAACGCCAGCGCGGTGTGCACGGCGTTGCCGAACGGGTCGAAGATCGTGGCCACGTCGAGGTTGATGTCGGCCGGGTGCTTCCACAGGTTGCCGGCCGGCAGGGTGAGGCGGTCGGCGAACGCGCCGGCCCGGGAGATCCCCACCCCCTGGGTGTGCGCGCACAGGTGCCGCCGGCCGGCCATGCAGTTGCGGCAGCGACCGCACACCAGGTGACCCTCGCCGCTCACCAGATCACCGACGGCCACCCGGTCCACTCCGGCGCCGACCTCGATCACCCGGCCGACGAACTCGTGCCCCACCACCAGGGGGACGGGCACGTGGGTACGGGCCCAGTCGTCCCAGTTCAGGATGTGCTGATCGGTGCCGCAGATGCCGGTCTGGAGAATCTGCACGAGCGCCTCGCCGGTACCCGGCTCGGGTTCGGGGACCTCCTCCAGCCACAGTCCGGGCTCGGCCTTGGCCTTCACGAGCGCGCGCATCGCATGTCTCCGCTGCTGGTGGGTCGTCCCGGTGTGGTGGCCGGGGCCGGTCGCTGTCGGGCCGCGGCCGGGGTCGCCGGTCGGGCCCACCGGTCAGGGCCGCCGCCCGACCAGAGCGATCAGTTGGTCCTGAATGTCGTCGGAGGCGGTACGGACCGGCGGCGCGAGCATACTGCTGCCCTCCCACTGGGGTACCCGCACCGAGGCGTACTCCCAGACGTGCCGCACCGCGCGGGGGTCCAGCCGGTCGTCCAGGCCGGCGCCCCGAGCGAGATCCCAGGCGTGCACCACGAGGTCGGTCAGCATCTGCTCGGCGTACTCCTGCGCCGGGGCGTCGCCGAACGACAGGTGGACGGTGTCGTCGTCCCTCGCCTGCTCCCACGCCGCCAGCGAGGCGGTGATGGCGGCGTCCCAGGCGGCGACAGGGTCCTCGCCCAGGACGTCCCCGTCGTAGCGGTCGCCCACCTGCTCGACGGTCTCGCCGCGAAGCAGGTGCGGCGCCCACAGGTGTTCGGCGACCAGATGGTTGACCAGGTCGTGCACCGACCATTCCGTGCAGGGGGTGGGCGCGGTCCAGCCGTCGGGGGGTACGCCGTGCACCCGGGCGCCGAATTCGCGGGCCGCCGTGGGGATCAGAGTCCGGGCGGAACCTTGGGTCATCGTCATCGAAGCGACCTCCCGGTGACGCTGGCGGGTCGGACGACTAACTGATAGCGTTCGAACATGCTTTCGAATGCCTCTCGCGTGTCGTCGGGCGGGCTCGACGAGATCGACGCGGTAGCCCTCGGCCAGGCCGGCCTGCAGGCTCTGGCGCTCGCCGGCACGGCAATCCTCGCACGCTATGTGACCACCGAAAGTGACGCTGACGGAATGGCCGAACTCGAAGGGGTGGTTCCGCGCCCACAGTGGACCATCCTGATGCGGGCGATCAGCGCGTTCTCCGAGCCGGCGCCGGCCGACGGTGCGGGCCCGGGAGAGTTCGGGGAGTCCGACCCGGGCGACCGGCAGGCGGCGGCGCTCACCGCCATGTGCCGGCGCGCCCGGACCACGCTGACCAGGGAGCACCAGATGGCGCCCCGGCGCAACCAGGGCCTGTCCTGATGCGGGTTCACTCGCCGTCCGTGCCGCCGTTCGGGCCGGACCCGGTCCACCCGGCCGGGTGCACGCCACCCGGGATCGGGGCGCCGAGGTCGTACGGCTGCCGGCTGTACACGAACGTCGCGATGTCCAGGTGGGTCACCCGCCCGTCCGGACCACGGCCCACCCGCAGCGTCTCCCCGGCGTAGTAGCCGTCCAGGCCGGTCCAGGTGCCGTCGGCGTTCGGCCGGAACCGCGAGGCTCGGCCGCCCTCGCCGAGGGGGCGCAGGTCGAGCATCCCGTCCCGCCCGGCACGCAGGGCCGACGCCATCGGGCCCCAGTACCACGGCCCCACCAGGTCCAGCGTCCCCTCGGGCAGTTCCGGCACCGGCGTCCACTCCGGCGCCATCCGCGGCTCGCGCGTCTCCACCACGTCGATCAGGTCCGCCACCAGGCCGAGCGGCCGCAGGCCCGAGGTCGTGTTGGCCAGGCAGACGCCGCCGAGGTTCTGGTCGACGTCGACGTACAACCCGGCGAGGAAGCCCGGCATCGAGCCGCCGTGGCCGACGAGGGTGCGCTCACCGACCCGCAGCACCTGCCAGCCGAGGCCGTAGCCCGCGGTCCAGGTCGGCGCCTGCTCCACCGCGTGCGGCTCGCGCATCTCCGCCAGCGTGTCCGGGCTGAGCACGCCGCCGGTGTCCCCGGCCACGAACGCCGCCCACCGGGCCAGGTCCGCGACCGTCGACCACAGCTGCCCGGCCGGTGCCATCGCGCCCGCGTCGTGGTCGGGTTCGGGGAGTACGACGTCCGCCCACGGGTGGACGGCGAACCCGGAGGCGTGCGGTTGCTGCGGTGAGTACGTCGTACGGCGGAGCTCCAGCGGCTCCAGCACCTCGGTCCGCAGCGCCTCCCACCACGAGCAGCCGCGGTGCCGGGCGACGACCTCGCCGAGCACGCCGAAGCCGAGATTGGAGTAGTGGTAGCGGCGGCCGGCCCGGTGCCTCGCGGTCCCGCCGTCCAGCGTCTCCGCGAGCCCGGGCCACTCCGCTCCCGGCGTGCGCTCCCACCAGGGCCCGTTCGTCTCCGCCTGCAGGCCGGACACGTGGGCGAGCAACTGCGCCAGGGTGCGGTCGCCGAACGGCGTACCCGGCACGTGCCGGTCGAGCGGGTCGGCGAAGTCCAGCCGCCCCTCGTCGCGCAGCCGGGCAACGAGCACGGCGGTGAACGTCTTGCTGATCGACCCGATCCGCGACTGCGTGTCGGCGTCCGGGCGGCTGCCGCCCACCCGGCCGCGCCCGCCGCTCCAGGCGAGCATTCCGTCACGCATCACGCCTGCGGTGAGGGCGGGGATCCGGCCGGCGGACTGCTCCTGGGCGACCCGGCGCAGCAGCTCCGCTCCGGTCTCCGGCCGTACCGGCCCCGGCTGCCCTGATTGCCCTGACTGCCCGGTTGGGACGGACTCGAGAACTCGACGCTGTGGCATCCGCCCAGGTTATGGCGGCCGGACGTACGCCCCGCGCGGGCCGCTCGGGAGGCCTGGTTACACTCGAACCGTGCCGGGCGGCGACGGACTGCTCTCATTCGACCTTCATCCCGACGACAAGACCCCCAAGGATGCCTGTGGCGTCTTCGGGGTCTGGGCGCCCGGGGAGGAGGTCGCGAAGCTTACCTATTTCGGGCTCTACGCCCTGCAGCACCGCGGCCAGGAATCAGCGGGCATCGCGGTCAGCAACGGGCAGCAGGTGCTCGTCTACAAGGACATGGGCCTGGTCTCCCAGGTGTTCGACGAGGCGATCCTCGAGTCGCTCGTCGGGCACCTCGCGGTCGGCCACTGCCGTTACTCCACGACCGGTGCGAGCGTGTGGGCCAACGCCCAGCCGACGTTCCGGTCGACGAGCGCGGGCGGGCTGGCCCTGGCCCACAACGGGAACCTCACCAACAGCGCCGACCTGGTCGAACTCGCCGCGAAACGGGCGGCCGAGGCCGATCTCGCCGAGTCGCCGGGTGACCGGAGCTCGACCAACGACACCACCCTGATCACCCGGCTGCTCGCCACCTACCCCGACCGCTCGCTGCTGGACGCGGCGCAGGCGGTGTGCGCGGAGCTGCGGGGTGCCTTCTCGCTGGTGTTCATGGACGAGGAGACGCTGTACGCCGCCCGCGACCCGCAGGGCATCCGCCCGCTGGTGATCGGCCGGCTGGGAGCCGGCTGGGTGGTGGCCAGCGAGAACGCCGCCCTGGACATCGTGGGTGCCGAGTTCGTACGCGAGGTGGAGCCGGGCGAGCTGGTCGCGCTGGACGGCGACGGCGTACGCACCCGGCGGTTCGCCCCGGCCGAGCCCAAGGGCTGCCTGTTCGAGTTCGTCTACCTCTCCCGCCCCGACACCAAGATCTCCGGCCGCTCGGTGCACGAGACCCGGGTCGAGGTCGGACGCCGCCTCGCCAGGGACTTCCCGGTCGAGGCCGACCTGGTGATCCCGGTGCCGGAGTCGGCGACGCCGGGCGCCATCGGGTACGCCGAGGAGAGCGGCATCCCCTACGGCCACGGCCTGGTCAAGAACAGCTACGTCGGCCGCACCTTCATCCAGCCCAGCCAGACGCTGCGCCAGCTCGGCATCCGGCTCAAGTACAACCCGCTGCGCGAGGTCATCGAGGGCAGGCGCCTGGTGATGGTGGACGACTCGATCGTGCGCGGCAACACCCAGCGGGCCCTCGTCCGGATGCTCCGTGAGGCCGGTGCCGCCGAGGTGCACGTCCGGATCGCCAGCCCCCCGGTGAAGTGGCCCTGCTTCTACGGCATCGACTTCGCCTCCCCCAAGGAGCTGATCGCGGCCGAGCAGACCGTGGACGAGATCTGCGCGTCGATCGGCGCGGACTCCATCGGCTTCATCTCCCTGGACTCGTTGACCGAGGCGAGCGGCGTGCCCGCCGACCGGTTGTGCCGGGCCTGCTTCGACGGCAGCTACCCGGTGCCGATCCCCGAGGCGGCCAGCCGGCACGGCAAGTTCCAGCTCGAGGTCGTCGGCCCGCCCGCGGGCAACTGACGCGAGCCGTCCGCCCACGTCTCGTACGTGAGCCGCATCCACCGAAAGGACACCGACCAGTGACCCAGTCCGCAGAATCCGACCGCGGGCAGACCTCGGGGGCTTCCTACGCCGCGGCCGGTGTCGACATCGAGGCCGGTGACCGCGCCGTCAGCCTGATGCGTACCTGGGTGGAGAAGACCCGGCGACCGGAGGTCGTCGGCGGGGTGGGCGGCTTCGCCGGGCTCTTCGACGCCTCGGCGCTGCGCAACTACCGGCGGCCGCTGCTGGCGACCTCCACCGACGGGGTGGGTACGAAGGTCGCGATCGCCCAGGCCCTGGACAAGCACGACACGATCGGCTTCGACCTGGTGGGCATGCTGGTCGACGACCTGGTGGTGTGCGGTGCCGAGCCGCTGTTCCTGACCGACTACATCGCCTGCGGCAAGGTCGTGCCCGAACGCATCGCGGCCATCGTCAAGGGCATCGCCGAGGCCTGCGTGCACGCCGGCTGTGCCCTGGTGGGCGGGGAGACCGCCGAGCACCCGGGCCTGCTGTCGCCGGGGGAGTACGACGTGGCCGGCGCGACCACCGGGGTGGTGGAGGCCGACGAACTCCTCGGCCCGGACCGCGTACGCACCGGCGACGTCGTGGTGGCGATGGCCTCGTCCGGACTGCACTCCAACGGCTACTCGCTGGTCCGGCACGTGCTCGCGGCGGCCGGCCGCAACCTGTCCGAGCACGTGGACGACCTGGGCCGCACGCTCGGGGAGGAACTCCTGGAGCCGACCCGCGTCTACGCCAAGGACTGCCTGGCGCTCAACCGCGAGGTCGACGTACACGCGATGTCCCACATCACCGGTGGCGGGCTGGCGGCGAACGTCGCCCGGGTGCTGCCGGCGGACGTGGACGTCGAGATCGACCGTTCGACGTGGACTCCGCCGCGGATCTGCACCCTGGTCGGGGAGTGGGGCCAGGTCGAGCAGTCCGAACTCGAGCGGACGCTCAACATGGGTGTGGGCATGGTTGCCCTGGTGAACGCAGACGACGCCGATGCCGCGGTCGGCGTACTTGCCAACCGCGGCATCCACGCGTGGATCGCCGGGAGAGTGCTCGCAGGCGAGGGTTCAGCGCATCTCACGGGCAGCCACGGACAGAGCTGACCGCACATGAAGTCGGCCGCGGTCAGCGGCGACGTGCGATGCGATAGTCCTCGTCGGCCCCGTCTTCGTCAGGCTCGTCGGGGTCGTCCTGTTCGCCACGAACGTTGCCGTTCGCGCCCTCACGACTCGACAGCTCTCGCTGCAGCGCTTCGAGGTCGGTGTCGTGGGTGCGGTACTTCAGCTCCCGGGCGACCTTCGTCTGCTTGGCCTTAGCACGGCCGCGCCCCATGGGTCGACCCCCTCGCACAACATAAACCGGGGCAACACGTCATAGACGTGTGCCCTCGGGCTCACGGTCTCATCTGCTCGTGGGTCAACGGTACCGGCATGTGCCCGGATCGTGCACCTGGGGTGGGTCCGATCATCCCGCGACACCCGGCGACGGCCCGGCGACGGCCCGGCGGGCGGATGCCCGAACCAGGAGAATCCGCGCGCGGCCCCTGCCCGGGCGCCGACCCGGTGCCGCCCGGGCACGGCCCTCGGGTTGCCCGCCTTCCGGCCCCCAACAGGGTCGGAGCGGGCTCTGACGTGATCCTCAGCGCCTCGTGGGCGGCGTTCGCGGGCGTGGGCGCGGCTCTCACGGCCCGACCGCGGGCCCGCTCGGGCGAAACGCAACTGTCGCGGTCGTCCCGGTGAAGAGCGGCGGCCGATGAACTCGGCTGTCCGGTTTCGGGCACGCCCGGACCCGCCGAGAAGCCGTCGGACAGTCCTCGTGGAGTGCGTGCCGGGTCCTCCTGAGGGTCCTCCTGAGGGTCCTCGCGGAGTCCTCGCCGAGTCCACCTGAGTCGCCGCGGAGTCGCCGACGGATGGTCGGGGTGACGAAGTCCGGGATCGGGCACGTCCGTCCGGCCGCCGGAATCGCACCGAACCCTCCCGGCATGGTGCGATAGGTCTGGTCAACGAGACCGACGACCCAACGACACCGGACGGGACGGGCGACCAGCGGATGACCCAGCGCAGGGTGCTGCTCACCGGAGCAGCAGGCAACGTGTCCCGGCTCCTGCTACCCGGCCTCGCCGGCTACCCGCTCCGGTTGACCGACCGGCCGGACCGGGCCGACTCCATCCCGGCCAACTCCGCCGGTACGGCACCGGTGGGAACCGACGCCGCACCGGCCGCCGATCCGGGCTCGGTGGAGGTACGACCGGGTGACCTGGCCGATCCGGCCTTCGTGGCCGACGTGGTCGCCGGCATGGACACCGTCGTGCACCTGGCCGCAGACCCCAGCCCGCGGGCGTCCTGGGAGGACCTGCGCGGCCCGAACTTCGACGTGGTGGCGTCTGTCCTGGAGGCGGCGCTGGCGGCTGGGGTGCGCCGGGTGGTGCTGGCCAGTTCGGTGCACGCGATGGGCGCCTACGTCCGGCGTGGCGAGGTGCCGATCGATCCGGCCTGGCCGCCGTCGCCGTGCTGCCTGTACGGCGCGAGCAAGGCGTTCACCGAGGCGATCGGGCGTACGTACGCCTACCGCACGGACCTGTCGGTGGTGTGCCTGCGGTTCGGGGGCGTCCAGCCCCGGCCGGGCTCGGTCGGCGGACTGCCGTCCTGGATCGGGCCGGAGGACCTGCGGGCACTGGTGGTCGGCGCGGTCGAGGCCGACGCCTCGAAGGTGCCGTTCGGCGTCTACCACGGGATCTCCGCCAACACCCGCCGCGAGTGGGACACCGGGAACGCCACGGCCGACCTCGGCTACGCGCCGGCCCTGGACTCCGAGGCGTTCGCCGACTCGGTGAACCCCGACGAGGAACGCGGCCTGTGCGCGGTCGGCCCACTGCCCTAGCCGTAGCCGTAGCCGTAGCCGTAGCCGACAAGCTTCGCACCACCAGATCCCCGTGAGGCCCGTAGCCGACACACCGGCGTCTCGGCGTTACGTCCTCGCGGTTCCGCCGGCCGGCGACCTTCGACCGCCGGCCACCTCTCGTAGGAGGAAACGTGAGCGAGCAGGGAAAGATCCGCGTCCTCGTCTGGTCCGAGCACACCGCCCCCAAGGAGTGGTACCCGCACGACATCAACGGCGCGGTCGCCGACGGTCTGCGCCAGGACAAGGACCAGGGATTCCAGGTGAGCACGGCCGAGCTCACCGACCCCGACCAGGGCGTCTCGGAGGAGGTGCTCGCGCAGACCGACGTACTGGCCTGGTGGGGACACCTCCTGCACGGGCACGTGCGCGACGCGACGGTCGACCGGATCGAGCGGCACGTCAAGGAACGCGGCATGGGCTTCCTCGCCCTGCACTCCTCGCACATGGCCAAGCCGTTCACCCGGCTGATCGGTGACGACGGCCGGATCGGCGGCGTGAAGCACGACGCCGGCCCGGAGTCGATCAAGGTGCTGGCTCCGGAGCACCCGATCGCCGCCGGGGTGAGCGACTTCGCCATCGACGACGAGGAGATGTACGACGAGGAGTTCGGCTGCGGCAAGCCGGACACCGTGGTGTTCCACTCGACCTTCCCCGGCGGGCACGAGTTCCGGTCCGGGTGCGCCTACACGGTCGGCAACGGGCGGGTGTTCTACTTCCGGCCGGGCCACGAGGAGAACCCCACGTACTACCGCGACGACGTACGCCACATCATTCGCAACGCCGCCCGTTGGGTGGCCGGCCGCTCCTGATCCCGTTCCGGGACAGCCGCGCGGAACGACAGAACATCACCCGACCGCGGGTCCGGCCAGGTGCCGGGCCCGCGGTCGGGTCGCGCGCGGGTGCTCGGGCCGGTCAGCTCAGCCAGAGCGGGCGGTGGCGGCCCGCGTCGGCCATCCGGCGTTCGGCCAGCCGGTCGGCCGCGACCACGGGGGGTACGCCTTCGGCGTCGGCCACCTGCAGAACGTCCCGGGTGGTGTCGAGGATCCGGGCGGCCCGGGCCCTGGCCCGCTCGAAGTCGAAGCCGTGCAGCTCGTCGGCCACCTGGATCAGGCCGCCCGCGTTGACGAGATAGTCCGGCGCGTAGAGGATGCCGCGGTCCTGCAGAAGCTTCTCGATGCCGGGGTGGGCGAGCTGGTTGTTGGCGCCACCGCAGACGATGCCGGCCCGCAGCCGGGGCACGGTGGTCTCGTCCAGCGCACCGCCCAGTGCACAGGGTGAGTAGACGTCGACGTCGGCGTCGACCAGCGCCATGGTGTCGGTCACCACGTCGACCTGGGGGTGCTCCTGGCGTACCCGGTGCACGGCGGCATTGCTGACGTCGGTGATCACGGCCTCGCCGCCGTCGGCGAGCACGTGGTCGACCAGGTGCCGGCCGACCTTGCCGACCCCGGAGACGCCCACGCGGCGGCCGCGCAGGGTGGGCGTACCCCACCGGTGTTCGGCACAGGCGCGCATGGCCTGGAACACGCCGAACGCGGTGAGGACGGAGGAGTCGCCGGCGCCGCCCTGCTCGACGGTGCGGCCGGTGACGTGGCGGGACTCCCGGGCGATCACGTCCATGTCGGGCGAATACGTGCCGACGTCGCAGGCGGTGATGTACCGGCCGCCGAGGGACTCCACGAACCGGCCGTACGCACGAAGGAGCGGCTCGGTCTTGTCCCGGTCGGGGTCACCGATGATCACGGCCTTCCCGCCGCCGAGGGCGAGTCCGGCCAGTGCGGCCTTGTAGGCCATCGCGGTGGAGAGGTTGAGGGCGTCGGCCACGGCCGCGTCCTCGCTGGGGTACGGGTGGAACCTGGTGCCGCCGAGGGCCGGCCCGAGGGCCGTGGAGGAGATCGCGATGATCGCCCGCAGCCCGCTCGTCTCGTCGGCGCAGAAGACCAGCTGCTCGTGGCCGGGGTGCCGGCCGAAAAACTCCGTCACGTTGGTGACTCCTCGCTGAGCGTGCCCGCAGGGGTGGGGCGGGCGTCCGGCTCCACCTTAGAGCGATAACGGCTGCTCAGGATCTCACTGGACAGGTGCCGCGAACGAACGGAGAGGTGCACGATGGGAGCATGCGGACTTCGGTCGTCACGCCGTACTGCTGCTACCTGCGGGTTTATGAGCCGCTGCCCGCCTTCCCGGCGCGGGAGCGGACCTCGTGGGAAGCGCAGGTGCGGGTGCCCGACCGTCCGGAAACGTCGTCTTTGGCCGTGGCCGAGCAACGGGAGTCGCTCGCCGCGTTGTTACCAATGCTGCCACCTGGTGCCGTGTCGCACGCGCGTCGCGCTTATGCGATGGAGGTGGAGGGCAACCTCCTGCTGTGTCCGGACGAATCCGCCCTTCGGGTTCGCCAGGCACTTGGTGATCTCATGATGTCGTTGCCTGAGCCCGTGTTGCGGGTCCTGCTGCCCGCGGGCGGACTGGACCGTGTCGACTTCGACGCGCTCGGTGAGGATGTGTGCCCACCGGACGCCGAACCGCACATCTTGACCGCGCGCTGGCACGTTCCGCTCGCTTGGTTCGTCATCTTTGGTGATGAGGACCGCAGTATCGGGATGGATCCCGTGGAGCTTCGCTACCGCGCACCCATGGTGGAGGCGCGCCGCCGGCTCAGCCGCGCCCACCGGCTGCTGACCCGGGCCCGCCCGGACTGGGAGATGGAGCCGCTTCGCACACTCGGCCGCTGGATCGAGTCGTTCCATCCGCACAGCTGGGTGGAGCTGGACTACGGCGGCCTCGTGCGGTTGATGGGTTCGGAGCGGGTGACCGCGGACCGCTCCGCCAGTGATGTGGCCGCTGCCCTCCAGGCGGTGGCGAAGGGTGACGACGAGGAGGCGAGAACGATCTACCACCGCCTACGGAAACAGTGGTGGGAGATGCGCGAAAAAGAGCGCGCATCGTGAAACACCGGAACAGGTCCGGAAATTCTGGGAAAACTGGGCGGAACGACCGGATTCGGGTTACGGTGAGTCACGCGAGGAGAGGGGTGGACTGGGACCACTACGTCACGTGGGGGATGCATAACGCGGCGTGACAAAAGTGGTGCTTGTCCTGACACAAGCCCCTGTCCTCGATGAGGGATTCGATGCACCATGGAGGGTGCGGGACGGACGAATGTCCGATTCTCGTGGAGGAGGCCGCTCATGACGACACGTACGCCGGAGACCGAGTCTCTGCTGACGCCGGCAGAGGTCGCGGCCATGTTCAGGGTCGACCCCAAGACAGTGACCCGGTGGGCTAAGGCAGGCAAGCTCAGCTCGATCCGGACACTTGGGGGACACCGGCGTTACCGTGAGTCCGAGGTGCGAGCGCTGCTGGCCGGGGTTCTCCCCGAACAGCGCGGGGGAGCCGAGAGCCGCTGAGAAGGTGGTTGTCACACGCTCGGACACGCAGGTACTGCGAGGTGGCGGTCCATCCCGATGAGGGAGGGGCCGCCACTTCTTCTTGTGTGTACGAGCTTGTTCGTGTGTGCGGAAAGTTTCGGCCGCGTCCGCGCCGGCCTCGGTCTGCCGGCCTTCTGCCGGGCCCTCGACGGATCGCCGGATCTCAGCGGCCCCCGGGGCAAACCGTCACGCTGAGTGAACGCCGGGCAGGTCTGCGGGTCCGCTGTCAGGGTCCGGCCAGATCGTTGCGGATTCGCGATTGGCGGTGCCCAGGGGCGTCCGGCAGGCTGACGAAGCTGACCGTCGAGGTGCCGGGGGGCGGAAGGGGCGGGCTGTGCGTGAACGCGGACCGGCGGCCCGCTGGGCCGGCGCGGCCATGGTCGCCATGGTGCTGGTTCTCCTTGCCGCCGGCGCGGTCGGCCTCGGCTGGCAGGACCGGGTCTCCCTGAACTCCCAGCAGATCTCGGCGAGGACGATCGTCGGGATCTTCGGGGTGGTGCTGGGCCTGGGGCTGGCGCTGTTCGTCGCGGCGCTGATCCTCGGCCCGTCACTGCGTCGTAAGGACCGGCCGCAGCGGACCAGCGGGGCCAGCATGGCGATCGGTTTCCTGGTCATGCTGGTGATCGTGCTGGGACTGTTCGCGTTCCGTGACCAGATCCAGGATGTTCTGCACGGCCACGGCGCCAAGCCCACCACCCCGCCCACCGTGCCACCGGTCGGCGCCGGGGCCGCCACTCCCGCGCCCGGGTCGCAGCAGGGCGCTCGCCCCAGCTGGAACTGGCCGATCGCCGTCGCCGCCGGGTTCGTCGTCGGGCTGGTCGCGCTCGCACTGGCCCTGGTCGTCCGCCGCCAGGACCCGCAAGTGCGGGAGGCCGAGGCCGAACCGTCGGCGGCGGAGGTGCACGCGGTGGTCGCCGCCGGCCGGGCCGCGCTGGCCGACCTGGACGAGCCGCGGGCGGCCGTGATCGGTGCGTACGCCGCGATGGAGGAGGCGCTGGCCCGCACGGGTGTGGCCCGCGCCGCTGCCGACACCCCGAGCGGCCTGCTCCGGCGGGCGGTGGACTCCGGGCTGTTCAGCTCCGCGGGCGCCGCGGCGGCGGAGGAGCTCACCGAGCTGTTCCGGCAGGCCCGCTACACCCGGCGCGAGCTCAACCCGCAGGTGCGCATCCGCGCGGTGGAGGTACTCGGCCGGCTGGAGAACGAACTCCGCGTGGCGGCGACCCGGGACGAGGCGGCCAGGGACGAGGCGGACAGGTGAGGCAGCTTCGCCCGATCCTGGTCGTCCTGCTGCTCGGCGCGACCCTCACCCAGCGCCTGCAGGGACTGCTGCTCGGCCTCACCATCCTGGCCGTGTCCGAGGTGGTCGGGGCGTTGCTGCGGCTGCAGGGCCCCGAACGCGTGCGCCGCCGTCCGTTGTGGGACTGGGTGCGGCGGCTGCCGTTTCCGAGGCGCCGTCGCCGGAGGTCGGCCGCGTCGTTCTCGGCGTACGACCGGATCGTCGCCGACATCGGCTGGGCGAGGTTCTCCCGGCGCGACTTCGACGTCGGGCTGCGCGAACGGCTGCTGGCCGCCGCCTCGGTACGGCTGGCCGACGGGCACGGAGTCGACCTGTCCGCGAACCCCGAGGCCGCCCGCGGGCTGCTGGGTGAGGAGGCCTGGGAGTTACTGGGACCGGGGCGGCCGGCGTCGACCGACCGGACCGCGCCCGGCCCCGACCTGCCGACGCTGGACCGGCTGGTCGGCACCCTCGAACGCCTTCGCCCCGCGGCAAGTACTGAGGCGAATACCGGGGCCAGTACCGGGCCGAGTACAGAAACGAACCCCGCGACCGGTCAGGGTGACCGGCCGGAAAGGAGCGCCCGACCGTGACGACACCGCAGAACCCCTCGGCCGCACAGAACCCGGCGACCACGCCCGACGCGTCGACCGCGCCCGGTTCCCAGGGCCTGCCGGCGCTCAGCCCGGAGCAGACCCGGGAACGCGCGCTGGCCGTCCTGGCCGAGATGGAACGCGTGATCGTCGGCAAGCGCGGCCCGCTCACCCTCGTCCTGCTCGGCATCCTCGCCGACGGCCACGTGCTGCTGGAGGACCTGCCCGGCCTGGGCAAGACGCTGCTGGCCCGGTCGTTCGCCCGGACGCTCGGCCTGCGGTTCACCCGGGTGCAGTTCACACCCGACCTGCTGCCCCAGGACCTCACAGGCGCGTCGATCTACCACCAGAAGACCGGTGAGTTCGCGTTCCAGCAGGGCCCGGTCTTCACCCAGTTGCTGCTCGCCGACGAGATCAACCGCACGCCGCCGAAGACGCAGGCCGCGCTGCTGGAGGCGATGGAGGAGCGGCAGGTTTCCGCCGACGGGGTGACCCGCGCGCTGCCCGCGCCGTTCGTGGTGCTGGCGACGGAGAACCCGATCGAGTACGAGGGCACCTATCCGCTGCCGGAGGCGCAGCTGGACCGGTTCGTCCTGCGTACCCGGCTCGGCTACCTCACCGCCGAACTGGAGGCGGACATGGTGCGCCGACGCCTGGACCGGGGCGCCGAGCGGCCGGTACCCAACCAGGTCGTGGAGCCGGCCGAGCTGCTGGCCATGAGCGCGTCGCTGGAGCAGGTGGAGGTGCACGACGACGTGCTGGCGTACGTCGTGGCGCTGGTGCAGGCCACCCGAGAGCACCCGAAGGCGCAGGTGGGCGCCAGCCCGCGCGGCACCCTGGCGGTCACCCAGCTGGCCCGGGGCGCGGCGGTGCTGGCCGGCCGCGACTACGTCACGCCCGAGGACGTGCAGCAGGTGGCCGTCGCCGCGCTCGGGCACCGCCTCGTGCTGCGGCCGGAGCTGTGGGTACGCCGGGTGTCCGGCGAGGACGTGATCACCGAACTGCTCGGCCGGGTGCCGACGCCGAGCACCCGGATCTTCGACCGCTCCGGCGTCGCCCGGTGACCACGGCTGCCACCCCGCCGCCAACTGCGACGGGCCCGACTCGGCCGGCGTCGCCGTTGCCCGGGGTCGAGGTCACGCCGATCTGGCGGCTGAGCAGGCTGGCGATCCGGATGGCGGTGTTCGGCGCGCTGGCGCTGGTGGCCGGCATCGTCGCCGCCCGCCCCGAACCCGTCCTGGTCGCCGCGCCCTGCCTGGTTGCCCTGGTCGTCGCGCTGCGCCGCCCGCGCCCGGAGACGGTCCGGGTGGAGGCGGCGCTCTCGGAGCCGCGCAGCTTCGAGGACGAGGACGTCGAGGTGCACGTCGTGGTGCGCGCGGAGGAGGTGCTCGGCGAGATCGGGCTCGACCTGGCGCTGCCGCCGACGTTCGAGGTCGAGGGTGAGCGGGCCTGCCGGGAGTTCGAGGTGCGGAGCATGTCGCACACCTGGACGGTCCGGGCGCGGCGGTGGGGGCGCTGGCGGGCGGGGCCGCTGCGGCTACGGGTACGCAGCCGCGGGTGGGCTTACGTCGGGACCGCCACGCTGTCCCTGGCCGAGCTCACGGTCTTTCCGCCGCCCTCGGCGGCCCGCGAGGTCGCCGTACCTCCCACGCTGCTGGCCCGGGTGGGCAGCCACGTCGCCAGGCGCGCCGGCCCCGGGGTGGAGTTCGCGGGAATCCGTACGTACGCACCCGGCGATCCGGTGCGGCGCGTCAACTGGCCGGTGAGCACCCGGCGCGGTGAGTTGTTCGTCAACGAGTACGCCGCCGAGCGGGCCGCGGACGTGGTGGCGGTCGTGGACACCACCGTGGACCTCGGGCCGTTCGGGCGGTCCTCCCTCGACCTCGCGGTGCGCGGGGCGGCCACCGTGGTGCAGGCGTACCTGCGCTACGCCGACCGGGTGGGGGTTGTCACGCTCGGCGGTGCGCTGCGGTGGCTGACCCCCGACGTCGGCACCCGGCAGTACTACCGCATCGTGGAAACCCTGCTCGCGTCCCGCGTGGACGAGAGCTACCTCGAGCCCGAGCTCGCCCACTTCCCGCCCCAGGCCCTGCCGCCGCGCGCGCTGGCGTTCGTGTTCACCCCGCTGGTCGACCCGCGCGCCGCCGAGGCCGTACGCGACCTGCGCGAACGCGGCCACCCGGTGATCGTCGTCGACGTGCTGTCCACCGAACCCGAACCCTCGCCCCGCGAACCCGACAGCGAGCTGGCACTGCGGGTCTGGCGGCTGGAACGCGAGGTCCTCCTGCACGGTCTGGTGGAGATGGGGGTGACCGTGCTGGCCTGGGACGAGGAGGTCGGCATCGCCTTGGACCGGGTCCGGCTGGAGCCGCTGCTGGGAGGTGCGCGATGAGGATCGGTCCGCTCGCCGCGGCGGTGGCGGCCGGCGCGTGCGTGCTGGGGTTCGTGGTGGTCCTGCTGGAGGTGCTGCCGCCGTCGGCGCTGGTCTGGGTCGGGCTGCCCACGGCGGTGGCGCTGTGCCTGGGATACGCGGGCGTGGTCGGGGCCTGCGTCCGGGGACGGGCCCCGGGGCTCGGCGGCCTGGCCGACCTCGGGCTGGGTGCGTTCGGCACGGTCGGGCTGGCCCTGGCCGCGCTCGGGGTCATGCTGTCGGCCGACAGCGGGCGGCTGCCGGTGCCCACCGCCGCGGTGCTGGGGCTGCTGGCGCCGGCGTACCTCGTGCTGGTGGAACTGGCCCAGTCGCTGGCAGGGGAGGAGGGCTGGCAGCCGGAAGGCACCCGGGCCTCGGGGTCGGGCGCGAGCACGGCCTGGCTGTCCGGCTGGGTGCGCACCCTCACCCCGCTGCTCGCCGCCGGGCTCGCCGCCGCGGTGGTGCTGTCCGTCGTGGTCGTACTCCCGCTCCCGCCGGCCGCCTGGCTGGTGGTGACCGCCCCGGCGATCCTGGCCGTCGCGGTCATGCTCGTCCTGCCGCGCCACTCCCGCCGCTGAACGGGACCCGGCCCGGCGCGTTCCTCGCGTCGGACCGGGATTCAGGGACGCGGTCAGGCCAGGGTCAGGCGGGGTGGGTCGCGGAGCTCGCGCCGGGCGTGGTCGCGCCGTACCGCCGGATCTCCTGCTCCAGCTCGAGCGGGCGGATGCCGTCCTTGCGACCGGCGAGGGTGGCCTCGTCGAGCAGGGCGGCCGGGACGAACCACGCCACCTCGAACTCGATGCCGTCCGGGTCGCGGCCGTACAGGCTCTTGCTGGTGCTGTGGTCGCTGGCCCCGACCAGCGCGCCGGCGGCGACCAGCCGGCCCCGCACGGCGTCGAGCTCGGCGAGCGTGTCGACCTCCCACGCGAGGTGGTAGAGGCCGACCGTGGACCGGCCGGCCTGGGAGGCGCCGGCCTGCGCGCCGATCTCGAACAGGCCGAGGTCGTGGTCGTTGGCCGAGCCCGCCGCCTGCAGGAACGCCGCGCCGGTGAAGCCCTCCGGGGTCATGTCGACGCGCCGGAAGCCGAGCACGTCGGAGTAGAACGCCACGCTGCGGTCCACGTTCCGCACGTACAGCACGGCGTGGTTGAGCCGGGTGATCGGCATGCCGACCGTCCTCCCTGGAACGAGCCAGTTAGTTGAACCAGCCAGTTAGTTGAACTTTTGATTACCGCAACCGTAACAGAAGACCGTCAAGCGTTCAACCAGTTCGGAGTACGATGGGGGCCGTGACGGACACCAGGTGGCTCGACGACGGTCAGCAGCGGGTCTGGCGGGACTTCCTCGCCGCGACCCGGCTGTTCTTCGAGCGCCTCGACCAGGAGCTGCAGGCCGAGTCGGGGATGCCGCACGCGTACTACGAGATCCTCGTCCGGCTGTCGGAGCATCCGGACCGGGAGATGCGGATGAGCGAGCTGGCCGACGTGCTCGGCTCTTCCCGCAGCCGGCTCTCCCACGCCGTCGCCCGGCTGGAGGAACGCGGCTGGGTGCGGCGCCGGGCCTGCGCCACCGACCGGCGCGGATACCTCGCCGCACTGACCGACGACGGCTTCGCCGCGCTCGAGGCCGCCGCCCCGGGGCACGTGGAGGGCGTACGCCGGCATCTGTTCGACCAGCTCAGCGACGACCAGGTGGCCGAGCTCGGCACGATCAGCGCCACCCTCGCCCGCCACCTGGAAGCCGGTCGCGAGAGCGCGTCCCGGCGGGCCCGCGAGTCGGGCGCGGAGCCGGCGTAGGGAAGGCCCCGGACAGGCATGGCCTAGGGTGCTCGGCGTGGCCTCGACGTACAAGCTGGTGATCTTCGACTGCGACGGCGTGCTCGTCGACAGTGAGCCCCTCGCCCTCCGGGTCGACACCGAACTCTTCGCCGAACTCGGCTGGCCGCTGTCCAGCGAGGAGATCGCGCGGCGGTTCGTGGGCCGGACCACCGACTACATGATGGGCGAGCTGGCCGCGCACCTCGGCGGGCCGGTGCCCGAGGACGTCCACGCCAGGTTCACCGCGCGCTACCGCGAGGTGCTCGCCGCCGAACTCCGCCCGGTCGAGGGGATCATCGAGGCGCTCGACCGGATCACCGGCCTCACCTGCGTCGCCTCCAGTGGCAGCCACGAGAAGATGCGGTTCACCCTGGGCCTCACCGGACTGTACGAACGCTTCGACGGCCGCATCTTCAGCGCCACCGAGGTCGCGCACGGCAAGCCCGCTCCCGACCTGTTCCTGCACGCGGCGCACACGCTCGGCGTCGACCCGGGTGACTGCGCGGTGATCGAGGACAGCGAGTACGGCGTATTGGCCGCGCGGGCGGCCGGGATGACGGCGTACGGTTATGTCGGCGGTGGGATCATCCCCGCCGAACGGCTCGCCGGCCCCGGCACCACGTTGTTCGACGACATGCGCGAGCTTCCGGGGCTGCTCGGGGAGGAGTGACCCGGCGATGTCACTGGTCGGCCGGAAGGGTTCTGGCGCGCAGGCCCGGTTGGCCGACGCCCAGGCGGGCACGGCCCGCCTGCAGGGCTGACGGAGGGCCGTCATCGGTCGGCGCGGACGATCGCGGCGAGCTGGGTCCGCGAGGTGACGCCGAGCTTCGGATAGGCCTTGTAGAGGTGGTATCCGACGGTACGCGGGCTCAGGAACAGCCGGGCCGCGATGTCGCGGTTGGAGCTCCCCTCCGCGGCCAGCCGGACGATCTGCAGCTCCTGCGGTGTGAGGGTGGCCAACAGGTCCGGGTCCTGGCCGGCCTGCGGGCCGCTCGGCCCGGTGGGCACGGTCGGTGCTCCGGCAGCTCGCAGCTCGGCCCGGGCGCGGGCCGCCCACGGGTCGGCGGCCAGATGCTCGAACGCGGTGAGCGCGGCTGCGAGTTGGGCGCGCGCGTCGGCCGGGCGGTGGGCCCGGCGCAGCCACTCGCCGTACAGCAGCCTGGTGCGCGCGGCCTCCCACTGCTTCGCAGACGACTCGTGCAGCTCGAGCGCCGCGGCGAAGTTCGCCTCCGCCTCGTCGTCGGACGCCACCAGTGCCCGGCACCGGCGGACGAGAGCGTCGACCCAGGGCTGGCGTACCCACGAAGCCCATTCGGTCAACCGGGCAAGGGGTTCGGCTGCCCGCTCCGGTGCGGCGAGGCGAACGGCCGCCTCCACCAGGTCGGGTGCGCTGCGGGTCGCGGGAATCTGGTGCCGGGCAGGACCGCGTGCGAGCGTCTCGAGCCGGGTCAGGCTCGCCTCGGTGCGACCGGTCGCGAGGTCGTACGTCGCCAGCGCCCACCGGGTCCACGACGGGCCGGGTGAGGAGTCGCCGGCGGTAGCGGCGCGCACGGCGTCGACGAGTTCCCGTAGGTGTGCTTCGTCGCCGCGCACGGCGGCGAGATAGGCGCGGACGCCGCCGAAGTGGCTCACCGCGTGTGCCTGGCCGGTGTCGGCGCCGATCCGCATCGCCTCGTCCAGCCGGGCGGCGGCGTCGCGGTGCCGGCCGAGGAAGAGTTCGGCCTCGCCGAGGGAGCCGAGCGCGCCGGCGAGCCAGCCGATCCGGCCCTGCGCCCGAACCTGGTCGACGGAGGACGCGAACACGTCGTACGCCAGGTCGTCCTGGGCGAGGATCCAGGCCGAGCCGCCGATCATCACCGTGGTGCCGGGATCGCCGGTGCCGAACCGCCCGAGCGCCTCGGCGACGATCGCCGGCCGGGGACCGTCGTCCCTTTCGCCGGCGGGGTCCTCGGCTCCGCTGGCCAGCCGGGCCAGCAGGATCATCAGTGGCAGGATCGCCCGGTGCGGATGGCCGGCGGGCAGCCGTACGTCGCGCAGGCGGTCGGCCGTCGAGCGGCTCAGGTCACGGTCGCCGGTGAACCACGCGACGTACATCGCCTGCATCACCAGCCAGGCGGCCAGCGGCTGGTCGTGCGGGGCCACCGCGGCGGCTCCGTCGAGCAGGACGCGGTGTGCGGCGGGAAAGGCGCCGGCCCAGAAGTGGGTGTTCGCGCGGACCAGCGCGAGCCGGGCGTGTTCGGTCGAACGACCTCCGTCCTGGCCGTGCTCGGCGTCCTGGTCGGCAGGAGTGTTCGGGACCCGGTCGGCGAGAGCGAGCGCCCGGGCGAAGTCGCCGGACTGGGCGGCGGCCTCGGCGGCCAGCAGCATCCGCCGGGCGCGGTCGTGCGCGGTGGTGCTCGAGCGGGCGGCGCGTTCGTACGCCGTCGCGGCGGCAGCGTCCCCACCGCGCTCGGCCGCACGGGTCGCGGTGGCCTCGAGCTCGGCGGCGACCTGCTCGTCGGGGCCGGTGCTCGCCAGCGCGAGGTGCCAGGCTCGGCGGTCGCGGTCGGCGGGTTCGCCGAACGCCGCGGCCAGCGCCCGGTGCGCCTTCAGCCGCAGCCCGAGCGGAGCCCCTTCGTACACTGCCGCGCGTACCAACTGGTGACGGAACCGGACCGTGCCGGCGTCGGCGACCACCAGCCCGGCGGACTCGGCGTCGGCCAGGTCCTCCAGCCCGGCGCCGAGTTCGCCTGCCGCCCGGAGCACGACGTCGAGGTGGCCGGCCTCCTCGGCCGCGGCGACCAGCAGCGCGAGCTGCGTCCTCGGCGGGAGCCGGCGTACCTGCCCGTCGAAGGCGACCCGCAGGCGTTCGGTCAGCGGGAGCGCGCCCGGCCGGATCGCCTCTCCGGGCGGCGCGGCGGCGAGCGCGGCGGGTAGCTCGGCCAGCGCCAGCGGATTGCCGTACGCCTCGGCGAGTACACGGGCGCGCACCTGGGTTGTCAAGCGCTCCTTGACAGGGTGGGCGTCGAGCAGGGCGTTCGCTGCATCGGAGTCGAGGCCTTCGAGGCGAAGCTCGGCGACCCCGGCCGGGGGGAACGCGTCCGCCGCGTCCCGGGCGGCGACCACCAGGGCCACGCCCTCGGCGTCCAACCGGCGGGCGGCGAACGACAACGCGTCCGCCGACGCCTGGTCCAGCCACTGCGCGTCGTCGACGAGGCAGACGGCGCCGCCGTCCTCGGCAACCTCCGACAGCAGGGACAAGACGCCGAGCCCGACGAGGAACCGGTCGCCTCCCGCCGGGGCCTCCGACAACCCGAACGCGGCGGCGAGCGCGCTCGCCTGGGGGGGTGCGAGTGCGCCGATCCGGTCCAGTGCCGGGTGCAGCAGCAGGTGGAGGCCGGCGTACGGCAACGTCGCCTCCGCCTCGATCCCGGCGCCGCGCAGGACGCGCAACCCCGCGGCGCGCGCCCGTTCGGCCACGTCGTCGAGCAGCGCGGTCTTGCCGATGCCCGGCTCGCCCCGCAGGACCAGCACGCCGCTGCGGCCCGCGCTGGCGCCCTTGACCAGGGCGGCCAGGCGTTCCTGCTCGCTCGCCCTGCCGTACAACACCGCTGCACGGTACCCGGGTGATCCGCATCAGTCATGCGCCGGTCATGCGCCGGTCGCGCGGCGGACCAGTCATTCGACAGATGCCGCGTACACCCCGGGATTCCTAACGTGTGAGGCACAACGACAACGCACCACACACTTCACGAACGGCTGAAAGCCAGTAGGAGGTCACCACCATGAGCGACTTCACCGAACTCGTCGAGCGCTACATCGCCACCTGGAACGAGACCGACCCGGCCGCACGCCGGGCAGGTGTCGAGGCGGTCCTCGCCGAGGACGGCACCTACACCGACCCGCTGGTCGACGTGGCCGGGCACGACGCGTTCGACGCGACGATCGCCGCGGTGCAGGCGCAGTTCCCGGGCCTTGAGTTCCGGCTCGGCGGCGGCGTCGACACCCACCACGACATCGCGCGGTTCACCTGGGAGCTGGGGCTGGCCGGCGGCGAGGCGCTGGTGGTCGGGTTCGACGTCGCGGTACGCGGCGAGGACGGGCGGATCCGGGCGGTGCTCGGGTTCCTGGACAAGGTGCCCGCCGGCGCCTGAGGTCCCGGGCCGCTGATCCCTCCGTTCGGTACGAGTTCCGGCCGGGCGCCGTACGCCCGCCACCCGAATGGTTTGACCTGAACCAAGGTTGAGCCAGCAGGGTGGCGGGCGTGGGCGCGTTCCGACCCGGAGCGCTCGTGGACGGAGGAGGAGACGTGGATCGGATGTGGGCGATACGGGTGAGGGCGTTCGGCGGGCCGGAGGTCCTGGCGCCGGAACGGGTGCCCGCACCGGTTGCCGGGCCGGGCCAGGTGGTCGTCGGGGTCGAGGTGGCGGACACCGGCTTCGTCGAGACCCAGATCCGCCGCGGTGCCTGGCAGAACTACTTCCCGATCGAGCTCCCGTGGGTGCCCGGCAACGCGGTGGCCGGCCGGGTGCTCGCGGTCGGTGCGGACGTGGACCCGGCTTGGGTCGGCCGTCGCGTGGCCACCGCGACGGCCGAATGGGGCGGGTACGCCGAACAGGCACTGGCTCCTGTCGAGACGCTGATCGCGGTGGCCGACGACCTGGAGACGACCGTCGCGGCCGCGCTGCTGCACGATGGGGTCACCGCGCTCGGGGTGTTCGAACCGGCCGCGCCCGCGCCGGGGGAGACCGTGCTGGTCACCGCCGCCGCTGGCGGGATGGGCGTACTCCTGGTCCAGTTGGCCCGGTCGGCCGGCGCCCGGGTGATCGGGGCGGCGCGAGTCTCGGCCAAGCTGGACCACCTGCGCACCTACGGCATCGACGTGGTCGACTACGGCCGACCCGACTGGGCGGCGCGGGTCCGGGCGCTGGCCGGGCCGCGCGGTGTGGACGTCACCTTCGACGGTGCCGGCGGCGACATCGGGCGGGCGGCGTTCGAGCTGACCGCGGAAGGGGGGGCGCATGTCCGCCCACGGTGCGCCCGGCGGCGCCTTCGCCACCGTCGATCCGCACGAGGCCGAGCGCCGCGGGGTGAAGCTGCGCGGCATCACCGACGTGCAGTTCGCGCCGGTGGAGGCGGCCCGGCTGGCCGGCCGGGCACTGGAGCTGGCGGCCGCCGGCCGGATCGCGCCGGTGATCGGGGCGAGGTTCCCGTTGGCGCGCGCGGCCGACGCGCACGCGGCGATCGAGGCGCGGACGGTCGTGGGCAAGACGCTGTTGACAGTCGGCTGAAGGCTTCGCCGGGTCAAGAGTTCACCGCTGTACGACGTACTCGGGCGGGGGAGGGAGCCCGCCGCTCCCTCCCCCGCCCTTCCTTCCCCCCGGCGCCGGCTCGTCCGCGACGGCTCCGGCAGCCGTCATGATGTGCGGACGTGACCGACGCGTCCTGGCGGGATCGGCCGGGCAGCTGCCCGACGGCTGAGGTCCGGTCTCAGCCGAGCGCGCTGCCGGCCCTCCATTGCGACCAGGAGAGGTTCCAGTCGCCGTAGCCGTTGGTGAGTTCCATCCGCGGCCCGGCGGGGTTGTGCACCTCGACCGGATCGCCGATGCGGGTGTGGTGGAACAGCCAGTCGGAGTCCTCGAGGTTCATGCCGACGCAGCCGTGGCTGACGTTGGAGTTGCCCTGGGACCCGGTGGACCATTCGGCGGTGTGCAGGAACTCACCGCTCACCGTGACCCGGATCGCGTACTGCGAGAGCAGGCTGTAGCTCTCCGGAACGTTGATCATCTCGTTGGTGAAGACGTAGTCGGTCTGCTTGTCGATGATCACCTTGATGCCCTGCCGGGTTTCCCAGCCGGGCTTGCCGCCGGTGACCGCGATGGTGCGCTCGAGCTTTCCGTCGACGTACGCCCGCGCGTGGTGGTCCACCAGGTCGACCTTGGTGACCACGGAGTTGCCGATCTCGAAGTTGCGGGTGAGGTTCGCCGTACCCCACACGTCCGCACCGGCGTTCACCTTGTCCAGGTCGGCGGACAGCGTCACCTTGGTGTGGGCCGGCCAGTACGCCTTTGGCCGGTAGTGGATCTCGGAGGGGCTGATCCAGTGCCAGGCGCCCACGACCGGCCTGGAGGCCTTCACCTGCAGGCGCTTCTCCACCGCGGCGCGGTCGCGTACGGCCGTGGAGAACCGTACGGCGATCGGCATGGCCACGCCGACCTCGGCGCCCTCGCGCGGCATGACGTCGGTGCCCAGCGTCTTCGTCGGCTCGGTGGTACTGAACGTCCGGGACGTCTGCGAACTCTTCCCGTCGCTGTTGACCGCCTGTGCCTGCACGCTGTAGACCTCGGTCGGCACGAGCGCGCCGGTGGCCGTCCACGTCGTTCGCGCGGGGTTCAGCGCACCCGTCAGCGCCCGCCCGTAGTGGTCGGTCACCCGGACCCGGGTGAGCATGCCTCCGGATGCCACCACCTTGACCGGGGTGTGCAGACCGACCGCCACCGCGTTGTCGAGCGGGTTGGTGGCGATCCGGGCCAGTGGCGCCGAGCCGCGCTGGTCCTTTTCCCCGCCGGACCCCGTGCAACCCGCGGCCAGGGCGGTGCACGTCGCGAGCACGAGAATTCCGAGGCCGCGAACTCCGATCCTGCTGCCGTTACCGCGGCCGTCTTTCCGTCCGCGAGGACGGGTGAATTCGGCAGATCCGGTGAATTCGGCGGACCCGGTGAATTCGGGCGAACCGGAGCGTTGTGTCGGTGTCGAACCGCTGGTCTGCGCCGGATGTGCCGGGCGCCCTCGTCGTAGGACCATCTCGACCCCCTGTACCGGCAGGCTTCGGGCGAGGTATGGACTTCCTTCAGCAGGGCCTCGGCGCTGAGGTGGTGCACCTGTCTTGGGGAAGGTCATCGCTGTGGTGCCACACAAAGATTACCCAACGACAGAGGTCGGCAACTGGCAGTGAGAGTTTTTCGTCGCGCGGTGGCGTCACCCGCTCACCGGCCCTTCGAAATGTCGGTGACAAAGAGGGTCGGATCCTGTTCGGGGATATCGAAGAATAGGAGGGAAATGCGTGGCGTCATTCCTCTCGCTGTGACCCGAATGCCCGCCAACTCGAAAAATGCGCGCCGGCCGGGCGAAGTGGTCGGATAGCATCCCGCGCATGCCCGGTGATCACGGCGGCTCCGTTCCGCCCGTTCGCTATCGCTCCCCCGACGAGGACAGCGCCCGCTGGCTGGACTTCGCGTTCCGGCCCGGCGACATCGTGATCAGCACCCGCTCCAAGAGCGGTACGACCTGGATGCAGATGATCTGCGCGTTGCTGGTCTTCCACACCCCCGACCTGCCCGCTCCGCTGGCCGCGCTGTCACCGTGGGTGGACTGGCTGGCCGAGCCCGCCGACGATATGTTCGCCAGGCTCGCGGCGCAGCGGCACCGGCGGTTCGTGAAGACCCACACGCCGCTGGACGGTGTGGTGCTCGACCCGCGGGCGACGTACGTCGTGGTCGCCCGGCACCCGCTGGACATGGCGGTCTCGCTCTACCACCAAAGTGCCAACATCGACCGCGACCGGCTGCGGGAGCTCACCGGCCGGCCCGCCCCCGCGCCATCTCCTGGGTCGTCTCCCGAGCCCGCCCGGCCGCCCCGGCCACGGCCGGCACTGCGGGAGTGGCTGCTGTCGTGGGCCGCGAGCAGGGCCGACCCCCGGGAGGAGATGGACTCCCTGCCCGGGGTGGTGTGCCACCTGTCCGACGCGTGGGCACGCCGCGACGAACCGAACGTCGTCCTCGTTCACTACGACGACCTGTCCGCCGACCTGGCGGGGCAGATGCGCCGGCTCGCGGACGTTCTCCGGATCGAGGTGCCCGACCGGACGTGGCCGGCGCTCGTCGAGGCGGCGACGTTCGACCACATGCGGGCCCGCGCCGACGAGCTCACCCCCAACCCGGCCGGCGTCCTGAAGGACAACGCGGCGTTCTTCCGCCGCGGCCGGTCCGGTGCGGGCCGGGAGGTTCTCGGTGAGGACGAGTGGGCCACCTACCGGGCACGTACGCGGGCGATGGTGCCGGCCGACCTGTGGGAGTGGCTGCACCGGGAGCCGGCGGCGGGGTGACTCGCAGCGTCCGCCCGGACGCGGGCGTCAGTCGCGGTGGACGTTCGTCAGGTTCTGTGTCGTCACGTGAACCGGGCCGGCGCACCGGGCCGCCAGGCCAGCCCGTGGTCGATCCGGATCCGCATCGACGGATGGATGTCGAGGGACGGCAACTCGCTCACCGGCACCCAGCGGGCCTCACTGGTCTCGCCCGGCTGCGGCCGTAGCGAACCACCGACCGGCTCCGCCCGGAAACAGACGCTGAACTGCTGGCGTACCTCGCCGTCGTCGTACCGCATCACGTGCCTCGGGTCGGTATACACGCCGACCAGCCCGGTGACCGAGACGTCGAGTCCGGTCTCCTCCGCGGTCTCGCGTACGGCAGCGTGCATGGCGGACTCGCCGCGGTCGACACCGCCACCGGGCAGTGCCCACCTGTCGTTGTCCACCTTGTGGATCAGCAGCAGGTGCGCTTCATCGGTGACGACAGCGGTGACCGACGGGACGATGCCGGTGGGAAACGGCGCGTTCGGGTCGTCCCAGAAGTCGACGCGTGCCACGGGCGGCCTCCCGCTCTCGTTTGCCGGCACTCGTTGTCCGGCACTCGTTGCCGTGCTGTCGAGCCAAGCTCTCCCGACCGATGAGTTCCGGCCGGTATGCCGGTCCACACCGCAGAGCGTTTCACGCCGCTCACTGACTCACCCGCTGCGCCGCCACACCCGTTGCACCGCGTCGTCCGAGCCAGTGCCCCAACCCTTCCACATCGCTTACCTGCAAGGAGTTTCCCATGCACTCGAAGACCGTTCCGGCCGGGACGAACAGACTGTCCGCAGCGTTGGCGGCCGTGCTCGCGACGCTCGCGCTGCTGGCCGCGTCGGCTGGGGTCGTCGTCGGACCGGCGACGACCGCCCGCGCCGACGACCGATCACCGAACGACGGCCGGCACCAGCCGGTCACGCGCTGGACCGCGGCGTGGGCCGCCGCCGTGCACCACCCGTTCCTGATGCCGGACGTCTTCGGGCCCAACTGGTCGGAGGAGGGGTTCGCCGACCAGACGGTGCGTCAGGTCGTCCGGGTCACCACCGGCGGCGCACGCCTTCGGGTCCGGCTGTCCAACCGCTTCGGCACAGCGCCGCTGCGGGTCGCCGGCGTCACCGTCGCCAGGGCGGGCGACGGAGCGGCGGTCCGGCCAGGGAGTCTGCGCCCGGTGACGTTCGGCGGCCGGACGAGCACGACGATTCCGGCCGGCAAGGACCTCGCCTCCGACCCGGTGCGGCTGCCGACGCGGGCGCTGCAGCGGCTCGCGGTGACGACGTACTTCGCCCAGCCGACGGGCACCACGACGTTCCACGAGGGCGGGCTGACCACCACCTACCGCGCAGCCGGTGACCAGCGCTTCGCCATCGCGGGCGGGCCGTTCGGTGGCGAGACCACCCACTCGTACTACTTCCTCACCGGAGTGGACGTCACCCGTGGAGCCGGTCGCCAGGTCGGCACCGTGGTGGCCTTCGGCGACTCCATCACCGACGGCGCCTACTCCACCGCGAACTCCGACAACCGCTACCCGGACGAGCTCGCCGAGCGCCTGGTGGCCGCCGGGCGACGGCTCGGGGTCGTCAACCTCGGCATCAACGGCAACAAGGTCCTCGGCGAGTCGACCTGTTTCGGCGAGCGGGGAGTCACGCGGTTCGGCCGGGACGCACTCGGCCAGCCTGGCGTCCGCACCGTGATCGTGCTCGAGGGCATCAACGACATCGGTGCCGGTGGGCTGCCGGACTTCGGCTGCGGCGCCTCGCCGAAGGTCACCACCGAACAGCTCATCGCCGGCCACCGCGCCATGATCGCGGCCGCGCACGCCCGTGGGGTCAAGATCCTGGGGGCGACGCTCACTCCGGTGAAGGGCAACAAGTACGGCTACGACACCCCGGAGAACGAACGCATCCGTGACGAGGTGAACCACTGGATCCGGACCAGCGGAGAGTACGACGGGGTGGTCGACTTCGACCGTGCGGTCGCCGACCCGGACGACCCGGACGCGTACCTGCCCGCCTACGACGGCGGCGACGCCCTGCACCCCAACGACGCGGGCATGCGGGCGATGGCCGAGGCGATCGACCTGGCCGATCTCTGAACCGATCTCCGAGCCGAGTTTCCGGACCCTGAACGGGCGCGGGTCCCGGGCGCCGTCGATCGGCACCCGGGACCCGCGCTCTACGTCGGCCCGCTCAGCGGGCCCCGCTCGTCATCAGGCGGTTCGTCAGGCGCGGGGGCCGTTCCAGTCGACGAGCTGGACGATCACGCCGTTGGGGTCGCGTACCTGGAAGGCGCGCTCACCCCACTCCTCGGCGGTCAGCGGCATGGTGATCGTCACGCCCTCCGCCTGCAGCCGGGCGAGTTCGCCCTCCAGGTCCTCGACCACGAAGGCCAGGATGATCCCGCCGGCGTGATCATCCTGCTGGTCGTCGGGCAGGGTCTCCAGCCCGCGCCGCAGGAAGATGACGTTCATGCCGGCGTCCTCCCGGCTCAGCGAGACGAATCCGGGTGCGGCCATCTCCTCCACGAAGCCGAAGTGCCTGGTGAGAAACGCGCCGGCTGCCGACACGTCGTCGACGTTCAGCGACACGGCGGACGAGGTGATCTTCACGGGACTCCCTGTGGCGCTTGTGCGATCGCTGTGCTGTACGTCGTACATGGTACGGCGTACATCGTACGATGCGCAAGAATGATTCCCGTGCCGATCGAACGCAGCAGCGCCGGCGACCCCGCCCGCACCCTCGCCCTGTTGTGGCGGGACCCCTCCGTGGTGCCGCGCCGGGGCCCCGCGCGCGGCCTGAGCCTGGACACGGTGGTCGACGCCGCTACCGAACTCGCCGACGAGGAGGGCCTGGCCGCGGTGACCATGCGCCGGGTGGCCGAGGCGGTCGGCGTCGCGCCGATGACGCTCTACACCTACGTCCAGGGCAAGGCGGAGTTGCTCGACCTGATGCTGGACGCGACGTACGCCCGGATGCGCCGCGCCGACACCGGCGGCGAGCCGTGGCGACGGCGGCTCACCGCGGTGGCGGAGGAGAACCGCGCGCTGTACGACGCACACCCGTGGGCGGCCCGCGTCTCCACTCTCCGGCCGCCGCTGGGACCCGGGCTGGTCGCGAAGTACGAGCACGAGCTCGCTGCCTTCGACGGGCTCGGGCTCACCGACGTCGACCGGGACGACTGCCTGACGTACCTCCTGGCGTTCGTCCAGGCCAACGCCCGGGCCCGGATCGAGGCCCGCGCCGCGGCGGCGGACAGTGCGATGAACGACGAGCAGTGGTGGGCGGCCGCGGGCCCCCTGCTGGCCAGGGTGCTCGACCCGCAGACCTACCCGCTGGCCACCCGGGTCGGTTCGGCCGCGGGTGCGGCACACGGCAGCGCGCACGACCCCGACCACGCGTTCACGTTCGGCCTGGAACGGGTCCTCGACGGTCTGGCCGTGGTCGTCGACCACCAGGCGAAGGAGCCGGAAGAGCCGAGCCGACCGGAACGGTCCAGACGGTCGCGCTGACCGGTGCCCGCCGCGGGGTGGAGACCTTAGGCGCCGATGCGCTCGGAGAGCTCCAGGAGCCGGTTCGCGAATCCCCACTCGTTGTCGTACCACGCGAAGATCTTGACCTGGTCGCCGACGACCTGGGTGAGGGGTGCGTCGAAGATCGCCGAGTGGGGGTTGCCCACGATGTCGGCGGAAACGAGCGGCGCCTCCGAGTAGGCAAGGTAGGGCGACAGTCCGGGGGTCGCCGCCGCCGCGCGGAAGGCCTCGTTGACCTCGTCCACGGTCGCGGTCCGCGTGAGCCTGGCGGTGAGGTCGGTGATGGAGCCGACGGGCACGGGCACCCGTAGCGCGAGGCCGGTGAGCTTGCCGTCGAGTTCGGGGATGATCCGGCCGATCGTGCGCGCGGCGCCGGAGGAGGTCGGGATGGTGGACAGGCCGGCCGCGCGGGCGCGCCGGAGATCGCTGTGCGGGGCGTCGTGGAGGCGCTGGTCGCTGGTGTAGGCGTGGATGGTCGTCATGAGCCCGGACTCGATGCCGAACGCCTCGTGCAGCACCTTCGCCATCGGGGCCAGGCAGTTGGTGGTGCAGGAACCGTTCGAGAACACGTCCCCCGACACGTCGAGCGCGTCGTCGTTGACTCCGAGCACGACCGCCGGAACCTCGCCGTCGGCCGGGGCGGAGATGAGGACCTTGCGCGCTCCCGCGGTCAGGTGCCGGCGGGCGCCGGCCGAGTCGGTGAACCGGCCAGTGGACTCGACGACGACGTCGACCTGCTCCTCACCCCAGGGGATGTCGGCCGGCTCGCGTTCTGAGGTGACGCGGATGCGCGCGCCGTCGACGACAATCGCGTCCTCGTCGGTCTTCACGCCGTCGAGGTGCCCGGCCAGCGAGTCCCACTCCAGAAGTGAGGCGAGAGTGGCGGCGTCGGCGATGTCGTTGATCGCGACGATCTCGACATCCACCTCGCTGCGCAGGGCGGCCCGCAGGTAGCTGCGGCCGATGCGGCCGAAGCCGTTGATTCCGATCCGAACGGTCATGGGGTCTGTCTCCTTCTCGGGTTGGTCAGGTCAGTGGCCGGAGTCGCCGGGCTCGTCGGCGTCGGCGTCGGCTGCGACGGCGGCTGCGTGTGCGGCGTCGAGTAGACGAACGGCTCCGCGGACGGCGGCGTCCATCGGTCCCTGCTCGCCCTTCGCGCGGGCGAGTACGTAGCCGCCCTGGAGGACCGCGGCCAGCGTCCGGGCGAGCTCGGCGGGGACTGTGTCCGCCGGGAGTTCTCCGGCTGTGACCGCCGCCGCGATCGCCTGCTCCCAGCGGCCGAGCATCGTGTCGAACGCGTCCGCGACGATCGCGAGGAGCTCCGGGTCGGCGACGACCTGCGGGTCCTGCGTCATCCGGCCGACCCGGCATCCCCGGGTCCCCGGCCGCGGCCGCGAGAGGTAGCTCTTGATCCGCTCCAGCGGGGAGCCTTCTCCCTCGAGGACCGAGGACTCGCCCGCCATCTCACCCGTGACTGCCGACAGCACCTCGACCGCCAGCGCGTGCTTGCCGCTGAAGTGGTGGTACATGCTGCCCTGGCCGACCCCGGCGCGTGCCATCACGTCGCGCGGGCTCGTCGCGGCATAGCCACGCTCCCACAGCAGGTCCGCCATCGCGCTCGTCAACTGGTCACGTGAGCTCATGCGGCCACTGTAACAACTAGTATGTACGCAACGCCATGAGCCCGCGGCGACGCGGGCTGAGTCGACGCCCAGGCCGTGTCCTAGCCTGACCTGGTGGAGGATCCTCGCCACGAACTCCGTGCCGACTGCGCGCGCTGCTTCGCCCTGTGCTGCGTCGTGCCGGCGTTCGCGGCGTCGGCGGACTTCGCCATCGACAAGCCCGCCCGGACGCCCTGCCCCCACCTGGAGCAGGACTTCCGCTGCGGCATTCACGACCAGTTGCGGCCCCGGGGTTTCCCCGGCTGTACGGCGTTCGACTGCCTCGGCGCGGGCCAGCAGGTGGCGCAGGTGACTTTCGGCGGCCGTGACTGGCGTGCGCATCCGGACACCGCGCAGCCGATGTTCGATGCGTTCGTGGTGATGCGGCAGCTGCAGGAGTTCCGCTGGTATCTCACCGAGGCGCTCGCGCTGGCCGAGGAGCTTGCGCTGACCGGTGAGCCGGCGGCAGCCGAGACGGCCCAGGAGAGCGAACCGAGCAAGCGTCAGTGGGAGTCGGTCTCCGCCACGGCCCGCGCCCTGCGCGAGGAACTCCTCGAGGTGTACGACCGGACCGAACGCCACACCCACGCAGATGCCGGCACCCTGCGTCAACTCGACCTTGACGCACACCGGTCCGCTGTCAACCCGCTGCTGCGGCGTACCAGCGAACTCGTCCGGGCGCAGTCGCCGGCATCCGCACGCCGGGTGGGCACGGCCGATCCGGCGGAACGACGTGAGCCTGGGCGGGGTCGTGGGCGAGGCAGGCGTTCGCGTGCTGCCGGGCCGGGCCGGGCGGACACGCACCGACGTCGTGGGGACCTGCGCGGAGCCGAACTCCCCGGGGCGGACCTGCTGGGTGCGGATCTGCGAGACGCCGACCTACGCGCCGCGGACCTGCGCGGCGGCTACCTCATCGGTGCCGACCTGCGCGGGGCGAACCTCGCCCGGGCGGACCTGATCGGCGCCGATCTGCGGGCGGCCGACCTGCGCGGAGCGCATCTGGGCGAGGCGTTGTTCCTCACCCGCACCCAGCTCGCGGCGGCCAACGGCGACAGTGAAACCGAGGTGCCGCCGTGGTTCACTCCGCCTGCTCACTGGCTGCGCTGACCGCCGCGCCGGCAGCGTCGGTCCCGCCGGTCCCGCCGGTCCCGCCGCTCTCACCGGTCCCGCCGGTCGTGGCCGCCGCGCGCCGCTGACGTGCGTACGCGAACGGCACGGCCACCAGCAACGCCACCGAGACCACCGCCAGTACGGCCATCAGCGGGTTGAACCACACCGGGACGATCTCCTGGCCCCGGCACACCGTGCTGAGTGGCAGCAGTTCGGAGGAGTCGGGGAAGACCCGCGCGCCCATGGTGAAGTAGCAGGTCTTGTCGGGGAAGAGTCCCGGCGAGTACCTCAGCGCGCCGAAGGTGTACGCCTCGATCGTCCCCACCGACACCAGCGTCGCCAGCCAGCCGAGCGAGGAGGCGGCGGCGAGGCCGGGCCGATCAGCGCGGTCGCGGTCCCCGGCGCGGTCCCCGGCGCGGCTGCCCCCGGCGCGGCTGTCCTCCACCCGGAGCCGGGCCAGGCGCACCACCCGGGTGACCAGCACTCCCGCGGCGACGAAGCAGACGGCCGGTCCGCCGACGGCCAGCGCCAGCAGCCCGACCAGAACGACCGCCTTGAACACGCCTACCCTCCGGCCCGCGCGTCGGCCCCGGCCACGCCCATCCCGGTCGCGCCGACCGGCGGCGTACCCGCGCCGCGCCGGGCACCGGACCAGGCGACGACCGTCGCGAGTACGCCCGCGGACAGCGACACGAAGAACCCGGCGCTCGCCCCGTGGCCGTCGATCACCCGCCCGGCGACGGCGCTGCCGAGGGCGATCCCGCCGACCAGCGCGCTCGTGGACCAGGTGATGCCCTCACTGAGCCGGCTGACGGGAACGGTCTCCTCGACCCGCGCGACACTCGCGATCATCGTCGGCGAGATCGTCAGCCCGGTGAAGAACACGATCGGCGCCAGCAGTCCCAGGTGCGAGACGAACGGCAACGGCACCATCGCCGCGGTGATGGCCGCCGCGCCGATCCGGAACCGTGTCAACGGCGGCTTGCGCAGGGTCCGGCTGCCGAGGACCGCCGCGGAGAGCATCGAACCCGTCGCGGTGATGCCGAGCAGGACACCGGACCACGCCCGGGCGTCGGCCTGGGTGGCCAGGGCGATGACAGAGATGTCGAACGCGCCGAAGAGGATGCCGATCCCCACGCTCGCCCCGACCACGGGGAACAACGCCGGCCAGCCCAGCGGCGCCGCTGCCGTACCGCTTCCGCCGCGACCGTGGGCGGGCGGCTCGGTGTCGCGGAGCGCGGCCAGCAGCAAGGTGCCGGCCAGGCCGCAGGCCAGGGCGACCAGGAGACCGGCGTTCGGGCTGATCCCGGTGGCGAGGAACGTCACCACCGGCGGCCCGATCATGAACAGCAGTTCGTCGGCGACCGCCTCCAGCGCGAAGGCGGTCTGCAGCTTCGGCCCCCGCCCGAGCAGATGGCTCCACCGCGCGCGGACGTAGGAGCCGATCGACGGCGAGGTCGCCCCTGCCACCCCGGCCAGCACGACCGGCACCACGAGCGGCGCGTCCACCTCGACCGCGACCACCAGCCCGCCCAGCGCGGCCCCGTTCAGCCCCGCGATCGCGGGCAGGGTCCGGTGCTGGCCGTGCCGGTCGACCAGGCGGGCCTGCATCGGTGAGCAGACGGCCCGTAACACGACGAAGGCCGCGGACACCACGCCCGCCAGGCCGTACGAACCGGTTCTGGCCGAGACCAGGATGACCAGGCCCAGCGACACCATCGAGATCGGCAGCCGGGCGAGCAGTCCGCTGGCCGAGAACCTCAGGGCGCCGGGTTGGCGAAGCAGACCGCGATAGGGGGCGAACACACCCTCGACACTAGATCCCGCTTCGCGCGGAGCGTGCCCAGGTTGGCGACCTATGTTGGACGGTGGCGCGGGGGTGGCGCGCCACCGTGACGGCGGGGGCCAGGTCGCGACGAGTGGGCTCCCGGACCGAGCCGGTCGGCGGAAGCCGGCCCGGAGCGAAGGGGATGAACGCCTGCATGTGTGGCATCACCGGCTGGGTGGACTTCGAGCGCGATCTGAACCACGAGCGTGCGGTGCTGGCCGCGATGACCGCGACCATGACCTGCCGGGGACCCGACGCCGAGGGGATGTGGACCGACGCGCACGTCGCGCTCGGGCACCGCCGGCTCTCGGTCATCGACCTCCAGGGCGGCCGGCAGCCGATGGCGGCCGAGAGCGGCGGGGACGAGGACCCGGGGGCGCCGGGCGGTGGAAAACCGGGCGGTGAAACGCCGGCGGCCGTCCTCACCTACAGCGGCGAGGTCTACAACTTCCGCGAACTCCGCGAGGAGCTGGCCGCGGCCGGACACCGGTTCCGTACCCGCAGCGACACCGAGGTCGTCCTGCACGCCTACCTGCAGTGGGGCGAGGACCTCGCCGCCCACCTCAACGGCATGTTCGCGTTCGCCGTGTGGGACACCCGGACCGAGCGTTTGCTGCTCGTACGCGATCGGATGGGCGTCAAGCCGCTGTACTACTACCCGACGCCGCACGGCGTGCTGTTCGGTTCGGAGCCGAAGGCGATCCTCGCCAACCCGGCCGCGAGGCGGGTGCTGGACGCGGACGGGATGCGGGAGTTGCTGTCGTTCGTGAAGACGCCCGAGCGCTCGCCGTTCGCCGGGATCCACGAGGTACGCCCGGGGTCGGTGGTCCGGATCGACCGAGCCGGCCTGCACAAGCGGCGCTACTGGCAGCTCGAGGCGCGCGAACACCCCGACGACCTGGACACCACCATCGCGACGGTGCGTGAGCTGCTGGACGACATCGTCACCCGCCAGCTGATCTCCGACGTTCCGCTGTGCACCCTGCTGTCCGGCGGGCTGGACTCCTCGGTGATCACCGCGCTGGCGGCGAAGGGGCTGGCGGAGCGGGGTGCCGGGCCGGTCCGGTCGTTCGCCGTCGACTTCGTGGGCCAGACCGAGCGGTTCGAGGCCGACGCCATGCGGGACACTCCGGACGCGCCGTACGTGCACGAACTCGCCAAGCACGTGGCCGCCGACCACAGCGACATCGTGCTGGACACCCGGGACCTGATGGACCGTGGTGTGCGGTCGGCCGTCCAGCGGGCGAACGACGCCCCCAACGGCATGGGTGACATGTTCACCTCGCTCTACCTGCTGTTCAGGGCGATCCGCGAGCACTCGACGGTGGCGCTGTCCGGTGAGTCGGCGGACGAGGTGTTCGGCGGCTACCCGTGGTTCCACGACCCGGAGGCGGTGCACGCGGACACGTTCCCCTGGCTGGCGATGTTCGGGCGCGCGGGTGGGGAACGGCTGGGGGTGCTTGACCCCGGGCTGACCAGGGCGCTGGACCTGCGGGCCTACCGCGCCGACTCCTACCGCCAGGCGCTGGCGGAGGTGCCCAGGCTGCCCGGCGAGGAGGGGCTGGAACGCCGGATGCGAGAGGTCAGCTACTTCCACCTCACCCGGTTCGTGCAGTACCTGCTCGACCGCAAGGACCGGATGAGCATGGCAAGCGGCCTGGAGGTGCGGGTGCCGTTCTGCGACCACCGGCTGGTGGAGTACGTCTTCAACGCGCCGTGGGCGATGAAGACCTACGACGGACGGGAGAAGAGCCTGCTCCGGGCGGCCACCGTCGACCTGCTGCCGGGGTCGATCTCCGCCCGGCGCAAGAGCCCGTACCCCTCGACCCAGGACCCGGCCTACGAGCGGGCGCTGCACGAGGAGTTCGGCAAACTGCTCGCCCGGCCGGACGCGCCGGTGCTGCCGCTGATCGACCGGAAGCAGGCCGACGGCATCCTCACCGAGTCGGTCGGGTCGGTGAGTTCGGAGTTCAGCCGGCGGGCGGTCGAACTCGTGCTGGGCCTCGACCAGTGGCTGGAGGAGTACGAGGTGGAACTCGACCTGCCCAGCTGAGATTGCCTGCCGTGGTCGCCTGCGGGGCCGCCTGCCCGGCTTCCCGGGCTGGGCCGCCGGCGGTCAGGCGGGCGCGGCGTAGCAGTGGACGGTGACCGCCCGGCCGGCTCCCCACACCTGCTCCACGCTCCCCAGCCGGAGCCAACCCAGCCGCTCGTAGAGAGCGACCGCGGACCGGTCGGAGTCGACCACGTCGAGGACCGGACGCAGGCCGTGTGCCCGGGCGTACTCGACCGCCCGGGTCACCAGGCTCGTCCCGACACCTTTGCCGCGCGCGCCAGGGTCGGTGGCCAGCCGGCCGAGGACGACGGGCCGCGGGCCTCGATCGCGGTCGCCGGCGTCCCGCTCGCGGTCGCCGGCCTCCCGCTCGCGGAGCAGGTCCGGAGCAACGTCCCCGGGGCCGCACCGGGACAACCCGACGTGGCCAACGACCTGCCCGTCCAGGAGTGCGACCCAGGCCGCGAGCCGTGCCGGGCCGACCAGCCAGTCGACCGGCTGCTCGGGCCAGATCAGCGGGTAGCCGTCGCGTTCGTGCACCTCGGCGAGCAGGCGTACGCAGCCGGGCAGGTCGGCGTCCTCCCGCGGGCGTACGAGGACCCGGCCGTCGGGGGCTGGAGCGTCGTTCACGTCCCATCCAACCTTCCGCGCACTTCCGCGCACCGCCGGGTCCTGCACCGGGCCGGGTCGCCGCCGACCGCTCGCGGCCGGTCCCCGCACTACCAGGACGCAAGCTCGCGCGCGTGCCATCATGCGGCATCACTGAAGGGGGGGATCATGGACGACCTCAGCGACTCCGACGACTTCCTGCCGTCCGCGGTCGAGGACCACCTGCGCGCACGGATGGATGAGCACCACATCCCGGCCCTGGGGCTCGCCGTCGTCCGCGACGGCACGCCGCTGGCCAGGGCGTACGGCACCGCCAACCTGGAGTGGGACGTCCCCGCGACGACCGGTACGGCGTTCCAGCTCGCGTCGGTGACGAAGCTGCTGACCGCCACCCTGCTGATGCTGGTGGTCGAGGACGGAACGCTGCGGCTGGACGCTCCGGTGGGGGAGTACCTCCCCGATGCGCCGTCGGGCTGGGGAGAGGTCACCGTACGCCGGCTGACGTCTCACACCTCGGGCCTGAGCGACGACGTGGGCAGTCCGAGCTCGGTCGAGGAGGCGGTGCAGGCGGCGTTCGAGCGGCCGCTGGAGTACGAGCCGGGCACGCAGGTGCGGTACGGCCTGTCGGACTACGTGGTTCTGGCGTACGTCCTGCAGGCCGTGACCGGGCGGCCCTTCCCCGACCTGCTGCGCGAACGCCTCACCGAACCCCTCGGCATGACCTCCACCCGGTTCGACAACGCGCTGGACGACGGAACGGCCCGCGTCAGCGACGTCATCCCCCGGCGCGCGACCGTCTACGACGTACGCGACGACCGCCGGCAGGTGTACTCCTTCCTCTTCCCCGCCTGGACCTACGCGGCCGGCGGGCTCTACTCCTCACCCGCCGACCTCGCCACCTGGGCAGCGGCGCTGCGAGGTGGTGAGCTGCTCTCCCCGGCCTCGGTGCGGGAGATGTGGACGCCGGAACGGCTGCGGGACGGTTCGGCCGGGCCGTTCGGAGTCGGCTGGATCGTCGACCAGCGCCACGGGATGCCAGCAGTGGGCCACAGCGGCGGCCCCGCGCTGGCCGACGTGATGCACCTGGTCGACGACGACCTGACCGTGGCCGTGCTGACGAACCAGCAGAACCTCCGGCCCTACCTCGCCGGTGAGGTCCTCGACCTGCTGCGCTCGGCCGGCTAGCGGGAGCCGGCCGGGGGAAGTTCGGGCTGGGGAGAGCCGCGCGGGAAAGATCGAGACCGGGCAGCCTCGTACGGTTTCGGCTCGCTGCGTCGGGTAGCGGTTCCCCATACAGTCGTCCGAGCAACGACTGCGAGCAACGACTGCTCCGACACCACGGTCCAACCATGACCGGTCGTACCACGCGGCACACGAGTTCGCCGGTGCGACGGTCCAGCCGAAGGATGAGGGATGACGACACACGCTGGTGGCAACGGCGCGTCCGGCAGGGACGCGCCTCCGGCGGACGCGGAGGAGAAGCCCGACAGTCCGCTCGACCTGAAGTCGCCGACCCGGAAGTTCATCCTCAAGAACACCTTCCGGGAGTTCCTCGACGACGAGTGCACCGACCTCGCGGCGGGACTGACGTACTACGCCATCCTCTCCCTCTTCCCCGCCATCCTGGCCCTGGTGTCCATCCTCGGCCTGGTCGGGCAGAGCAAGCAGACCACCTCGATGCTGATGGACATCCTGCGTGGCCTCGGCGCCGACAAGGCCGTCAGCACCATCCAGCCCGTGGTGGAGCAACTCACCCGCAGCCAGTCGGCGGGATTCGCCCTGGTCATCGGCCTGGCGGTGGCGTTCTGGTCCGCGTCGGGTTACGTCAACGCGTTCAGCCGGGCGATGAACCGCGTGTACGAGGTCGAGGAGGGCCGGCCGATCTGGAAGCTGCGCCCGGTGATGCTCGGCATCACGGCGCTGGTGCTCGTCCTGGTGGCGATCACCGCGGTCGGTCTGGTGATCAGCGGGCCGCTGGCGAAGACGATCGGCGGAGTGATCGGGCTCAGTGATGTCGCGGTCACCGTGTGGAGCATCGCCAAGTGGCCGGTGATGCTGTTCATCGTCATCTTCATCGTCGCGGTGCTCTACCACCTCACGCCCAACATCAAGCAGCCGAAGTTCCGCTGGCTGAGCATCGGCGCCGTCGTCGCCATCGTCACCTGGGTGGTCGTCTCGGTGGCGTTCGGCTTCTACGTCGCCAACTTCGGCAACTACAACAAGACCTACGGCTCGCTCGGCGGCGTCATCGTCTTCCTGCTGTGGATCTGGCTGACCAACCTGGCGTTGCTGTTCGGCGCGGAGCTGGACGCGGAGATGGAGCGCGGCCGGGAGCTGCAGGCCGGTCTTCCCGCCGAGGAGGAGATCCAGCTGCCGCCTCGCGACACCACCAAGATCGACAAGGATGCGAAGAAGGAGGAGAAGGCGATCGACGAGGCGCGCGAACTCCGCGAGGAGGCGGCCGCGTCCGACGAGACGTGACCGGGTGACGCCACATCGTCAGGTCAACGGTGACCTCCGACCGGGTGCTGCGGGTCCTTCCGATCCGGATGAGACCGTGAGGACGACCGCACCCGTGAGGAGGATCGGCGAAATCTCATGCAACTGACCGCTGCCGCCGCTGCCATCAGCACTGCCGTGCCCGACCCGTTGCACACCCTCCTCGTGCTGGGCTGCACCGCGGTAGGGGCGCTCCTGGTGACGCTGCTCACCGGCAGGATCACCGCTCGTCTGGCCCGCTCGGAGAGCCGGCCCTTCTGGGGACGGCTGCGCAACCGCTGTCATCGCCCGTGGACGGTGACGCTGCTGTCGGTGGCCCTGCTGGCCGCCCAGCCGAGCGCGGGCCTGCGCGGTCAGTTGGACGACGACGTACGGCACCTGCTGGTGATCATCACCATCGCAGCGGTGTCCTGGCTGGCCACCGCTGTGCTCTTCCTCGCCGAGGACGCCGCCCTGCGCCACATCCGGGTCGACGTGACCGACAACCGCCGGGCGCGTAAGGTGCAGACGCAGTTGACCGCGCTGCGACGGTTGACCGCCGTGGTGGTGACCCTGGTGGCCGCGTCCGCGATCTTCATGACGTTCGACGCGCTGCGCACCTACGGCGCGTCGATCCTGGCGTCCGCCGGTGTCGCCGGCGTGATCGCCGGTCTGGCCGCGCAGACGACCCTGGCGAACGTGTTCGCGGGCCTGCAGCTGGTTTTCACCGACGCGCTGCGAATCGACGACGTGGTGGTGGTCGAGGAGGAGTGGGGCCGGGTCGAGGAACTCACCCTCACGTACGTGGTGGTCAACCTGTGGGACGAGCGGCGGCTGGTGTTGCCGGCGACGTACTTCACCACCACGCCGTTCCAGAACTGGACCCGCTCGGAGTCCCGCGTCATCGGCGCGGTCGTCTTCTATCTCGACCACAGCACGCCGGTTCCCGAACTCCGTGCGGAGACCCAGCGGATCATCGCGAAGAACCCGCTGTGGGACCGGCGCGAGTGGACCCTGCAGGTCGTCGACACGACCGAACACTCGATCGTCGTCCGGGTGCTCGCCTCCGCGGCGGACTCCGCCTCGGCCTGGGACCTGCGCTGTGACGTGCGCGAGCACCTGCTCGGGTGGCTTCGGGACAACCACCCGAACTCCCTGCCCCGGCTGCGGACCGAGCGGTCCGGCCCTGGCGGTCCGGGCGGCTCCGGTGGCGCGGGTGACTCAGGCCCGCTCGTGGTCGGCGAGGACTTCTTCGACCACGTGCAGGTTGCCCGCCGCTAGCGGCCCGCCCTGCTCGACGTCCCGGGCAAGGCCGAGCAGCGCCTTCCACAGCGCCCACCCGCGGGCACGGGCCCAGGTGCCGGCGTCCTGCGCAACCGTACGGCGGAAGGCCTCCCGGCTCGGTCCGTCGAACATCGTCCACGCGATCACCAGGTCGCAGGAGGGGTCGCCGACGCCGCAGGTGCCGAAGTCGATGACGGCGGCCAGCCTCCCGTCGCGGACCAGCAGGTTGCCTTGTGCGACGTCGCCGTGGAACCACACCGGATCGCCTCGCCACTCGACGGCGAGTGCGGCGTCCCAGACGGCCGCGGCCCGGTCGGTGTCGAGGTGGCCGGTGAGCGTGCGCAGGCAGGCCCGGGTCTCGTCGTCGTAGTACGCGGGCGGAGCGCCGCGGTGGAAGCTGTGCGCTCCGGCCGCCGGCCCGCCGGTCGCGTCGACCCGCTGCAGGGCGAGGAGGAACTGCGCCACCGAGGTCGCGAACCCTGCCAGGTCGGCGATCCGGTCCGGACGAGCGGTGGCTCCGTCCAGCCACCGGCGGATCGACCAGGGATGCGGGTAACCCTCGCCCGGCCCGCCCAGCGCCACCGACACCGGGATCGGAACGGGCAGGTGCGGAGCCAGCACACTCAACCAGCGGTGCTCCTTCTCCACCGCCGGGACGTATCCCGGCGCCGTGGGCAGGCGCACCGTCAACTCGTCGCCGAGGCGGTATGTGCGGTTGTCCCACCCGTCCACCTCGACCGGGGTCACCGGGAGTTCGCTCCACTGCGGGAACTGCGCGGCGAGCAGTCGCTTCACCAGGTTCGTGTCGATGCCGGCGCGACCGTCGAGATGGGTGTCCGAAAGCACCCGGGAAGTGTTCCAGCGCCGCCGACGGCGGGCAACACGTTTGCCGTACGTAGGCACAGTCGCCGTACAGGAACCGACGGGCACCTACGGCCGCTGAACGTTCTGGTGCGGATCCACCCACTCGGGCGGGATGTATTCGGGGTGCCCGTGGCTGCCCATTCGGACCTGCCAGCCTCGGTGGTGGACGAAGGTGTGGTGGGTTTTGCACAGGAGGACTCCGTTGTCGAGGTCGGTCGGCCCGAAGTTGTCCCAGGGGTTCATGTGGTGGGCGATGCAGCGGCGTTCGGGGACTTGGCATTCGGGGAAGTGGCAGTGGCTGCCGTCGCGGACGGCGAGGGCGCGGCGTTGTGCTTCGGTGAAGAAGCGGTCGGCCATGCCGACGTCGAGGACTTCGCCGTTGCCGCCGAGGACGACGGGGATGATGTTGGCGTCGCAGGCCATCCTGCGGATGGTGGCGACGGAGATGGGTTCTCCGCGTAGGCCGAGGATCCTGGCTGATCCGCCGCCTCCGCATTTGCTGCAGCCGTCGTGCGGGTCGATGCGGCCGGCGGGGTCGTTGGGGTCATCGGGGTCGCTGGGTTCGTGGGCAGCCTCCGGTCCCGCCGCACCCTCGGGCAGTTCGGTGTCGGCGTCGTCTTGTGCCCCGAGGTCCCAGTCCTCGGGTCCGGTATCTGTTTCCGGGTCGGCTCCGAGACCCGTTCCAGCTTCCCTTCCGGCGTCGGGGTCAGTTCCGGTATCGGGGCGGGTTCCGGTTGCGGTGTTCGGTTGTGGGTGCTGGCCGGGTTCTCGCGGTTCGGGTATCCGGTCCGCGAGGCTCGTTGTATCCGGTGGTGGTTTCTCCTTGTCCGGTTGACTATTGCGGCTACTCGTCGTCCTCTGGCCGCCGGGACGACCACGGTCCTCGGCGTCGGCCGCCTCGGTCGGTTCGCGCGGGTCTGTCGTCTCGCCCGGGTCGGCGTCCGTGTGTGGGTCGCTGGTGTCGGCTGGCCGGGTTGTCTCGCCGGGGCCGTCCGCCAGGTCCGGATCGACGACCCCTTCGTCAACGCCGGGTTGCGCCGTAGCCCCCGCGGTGGCGTTGGCGCTCGCACCGGGCGCCGCCGCGGGCGTGACGTTGTCGCTCGGCTCGGCGTTGTCGCTCGGCTCGGCATTGTTGCCGGGCTCGGTGCCGCCGGTGCCTCCGGTGCCGTCGGTCTTCTTGGTGGGGTTGGAGCCGGCAGGCTTGGTCTCTGCGGTGCCGCAGCGGCTCGTGCCCGATCCGGCCTGTGCCGGCCCGGGCTCTCCCGCCTCAGAATCCTTGGTGTGCTTGGAGGTGTTGCTCTCGGCGGCTCTGCGCTTGGTCTTTCGTTGGGCTTGGCGTTTAGCGTCGGGGGTTTGGCAGCCGCACGGCATGGGGCGGACGGTGTTGAGGTCGTCGATGGTGCCGTACCCGACGCCGTTCATCAGGTTCTGCAGATCGATCAGGACGGTGACGCAGTCCCGTCCTCGGCCGCGGTTGGGCGAGGCTTCCCATTCAGCCCACCTGGCGACCAACTCCGCGAACGCGTCGCCACGCTTTTGGTCCAGGGGACGGTCGTCGGGCTCGGGACGGGTGTCACGGGCGACCAGCGCCTCGATGATTTTGCGGAGTTGTTCCATCTCCAGCACCGGCAGTTTGATCACCACGGTTTCCGACCCGGGGATCCCGTTCGGCGCGTATTTCAGGGAGCGGGAGCGTTCTGCGGCGCGTTCGGCGTCGTCGAGTTCCTTGCCCAGCCGGCGTTCGGATTCCTCCGGCGCCAGGTAGTGCAGCAACGCCCGGCCCAGCAGGCGCACGTCGTCGGGGTTACGCCGCTTCGACTCCTCGATCAGGTACTCCTCGGCCTGGACGCGCTGTTCGAGGCTGACCCACTTGGGCAGGTCCTTGATCGCAGCGGCGATCACCTGCGCATGCCGGAACGACAGCTCCCCACGCGCCAGCGCACGGGCGGTCAGGGTGATGGTGCGGTCCAGATCCCGGGACAGTGCGACGGTGGCGTAGGAGTCCTTCTTCCCCATCCGCTGGGAGTTGCGCAGCCAAGCCGCCGTGGTCGCCGCACCGGTCGTCTTGCCGATGTCGCAGGCCTCGGCCTGGCGAACCAAGGACAGTGTCAGCGCGTCGAAGCGGGAGTCCTCGACCCCGAGTTCGCCGATCAGCGCCCCCATCTGGGCGGCTTCCACCGAGGTGGTCGGGGTGGACAGGGCCTCGTCGAGTCCGGCGCGGATGGTGGCGATCGCAGCCCTCAACCGGGCAGCGGCGCCACTGCCGCCTGCGCCGGGAAGATCCTGCGTCGTCGAATACATGTTCGAACTCTACAGGCTGCAACCGACAGAAAACACGTTGTCCACAAGGCGCCCCCGAAGAAACGCCGATCGGCTACCTGTGGACAAAAACCTGGCACCGGCCGAGCGGCGAAAACACCCGGTGCACCGTCAGCCGCGAACTTCTTCGTCCGTACGGTCCCAGATTCGACCGGTGGCCCAGGCGTACTCCCACGCCTGGATGTCCGGCGGCTCGATGCCCAGGCCGGTGAGGATCGCGCAGACCTGTTCGCGGTGGTGGTTGGCGTGGTTGAGAGCCTGGGCGATGAAGACGCCGGCGCGACACGCACGTAGACCGTCGTCGACGATCACGACGCGTTCGACATCGATCGGTGCGGCGAGTACGCCTTCCCAGACCTGCTCGGCGTCGGTCGCCCAGCCGGCGAGCGTCGCGAGGTCGACCCTGCCCTCGGTGCCGTTCCCGCCACTGTCGACTCCGTTCGGAGGGCGATCGACCCATCCGAGCTCGCGTCCAGCCAGCCGTCGTACGTAACTGCCGTCGCAGGTCACGATGTGATGCAGGGTGGCGAGAATGCCGCCGAAGGTGCCGACCCCAGTTGCCTGCACCAGTTGGTCCTCGGTGAGGTTCTGTGCCTGGCAGAAGGCGATCAGTTGCCTCGTCGCCCACGTGTTGTGACGTACCGCGTCGAACAGGATCTCGTTCACGATCGCTCCCGGTGTCTGCGGTGGAGCGCGTGGCCACAGCCACGCGCCGGACGGGTGCGCGGATGGTACTTCGCCACCCGCGTTGATCTCCTCTGCTTTTCCACCTTGACCACCGGTCGGCCAGGGCCTACTGCTGAGGGCGTACGACCGACAAGGAGGGCCTGATGGGGCTCGACCCGAACTACCCTGCCGTCACGATGAACGACCCGAACGGACACGTGCCGGTCTACAACCAGGACCACATGGTCATCGGCACTCTCGGCCCCACTCCCTACGAGTCGCCTTCGGTCAACGTCACCTGCCGGCTCAAGAAGTGGGACGACGCGTACTGGTACCGCCTGCTGAACCCCGACGGGTGGCCTCTCCCGGCGACGAGCGCGTACGTGTCCGCCGACGAGACGCACGACCTCAACCCGGGCCAGCCCTATCCGATCCCCGATTGTTCCGACGGCAGCTGCCTGTCCACCGTCCGACGGTTCGTTGGGCTGGTGCTGGCTGCACTCGGTGCGGTCACCGGCGCGGGCGTCCTCTGGCGTCGTCGTCGCCGCTCCACAGGTCGAGGAAGCGGCTGAGCGTCGGCTGGTACGCACTGCCGGCGGGCGCGCCGTAGCCGACGACGAGGGCCTGTTCCCTCACCCGGCCGGGGTCATACCAGTAGTCACCGAGACCGTTCAACGCGATGCCGAGGCTTCGTGCCCGCGCCAGGACGTCGGATTCGGTACGTCCCAGGTCGAGGGGGACCACCGCGTGCAGGCCGGCGGCGATCCCCGTCGGTGGCGGCCCGCCGCGTTCTCGCAGACCGGCGACGAGCAGGTCGCGGCGTCGGCGGTAGGACTGGCGCAGGAGCCGCAGATGGCGGTCGAGGTCCCCGCGTTCGATGAGGTCGGCGAGGACGAGTTGGTCCAGTACGCCGCTGCCACGGTCGGCCAGGGACTTGGCCTCGCCCAGCGGCTCGACGAGCCAACCGGGCAGAGCGAGCCAGCCGAGGCGGAGCGCCGGGGAAAGAGTCTTGCTCGCCGTACCGACGTAGACGACCCGGTCCGGGTCGAGGGCCTGTACCGCGCCCACCGGCTGGCGGTCGTACCGGAACTCGCCGTCGTAGTCGTCCTCGACGACGATCGCGCCGGTACGCCCGGCCCAGTCGACCAGCCGGGTCCGGCGAGCCGGCGCGAGCGTGACCCCGAGCGGGTACTGGTGAGCCGGTGTGGTGACCACCGCGGCGACGTCGAGTCCGCGCAGGACGTCGACCCGCAGCCCGTCGTCGTCGCACGGAACCGCGACGACCCGCAGCCCGGCCGCCTCGGCGATACGGCGGTAGCGCGGGGCGCACGGATCCTCCATCGCCACCGCCTTTGCGCCACGGCTGCGCAGCACCCGGCAGAGCAGGTCGAGCGCCTGGGTGTAGCCGCTGCACACGAGCATCCGGTCCGGTCGGGTTCTCACCTCGCGGGCACGGCCGAGGTAGCCGGCGAGCGCACGCCGCAGGTGGAGGTGCCCGAACGGATCGCCGTACCCGAACGCCCCGGTCGCCGCGCCCCGCAGCACCCGCCGGGTCGCCGCCGCCCACGCCTGACGCGGGAAACTCGCCGGATCGGGCCAGCCGGCGCGCAGGTCCCAGCGTTCGGTGGGTACGGGGTCGCCGCCCGCCTCCTCCGAGGCGAGGACGTCCGGACGCCACCGCACCCGAGTGGGCGCTCCCTGCCGGGCGGCGAGGTATCCCTCGGCCGTCAGTTGTGCGTACGCCGCCGTCACCGTGCCGCGCGCGACCTCCAGGTCCGCGGCCAGCGTCCGGGTCGACGGCAACGACGTGCCGACCCGCAGCCTTCCGGACCTGATCGCCTCCCGCAGCGCGGCCTCCAGCCCGTGCCTCAGCCCCTGGGAACGGTCGAGGTGCAGGACCAGATCCAGGCTCGGGCCGCCGTCGGACGGCGGCCGCGCCTGCGTACTGGACCACTCGGTTGACATCGAACTGGAGCATATCCGTGAGCCAATCCAGGCTTAGCGTTGTGGCGTGACCAGCCATCGCGACCCGATCAGCTCGACGAGCCGGACGAGACTTCGCCGCAAGCCGGACAGAGGCCGCTTCGACCGGGCGAGCATCGAACGCATCCTCGACGAGGGATTCGTCTGCCACGTCGGTGTGGTGGACGTCCAGACGCCCCGGGTGATCCCGACCTGCTATGGCCGGGCCGCCGATCTCCTGTACCTGCATGGTTCGACCGGGAGCACGCTGCTCCGTGCTCTCGCCGCCGGGACCCCCCTGTGCGTCACCGTCACCCTTGTCGACGGCCTCGTGCTCGCGCGCACCCAGCGCACCCATTCGGTCAACTACCGTTCGGTGGTGATCTACGGGCAAGCCAGGCTTGTCAGCGACCCGAACGAGAAGGCACGTGGGCTCGCCGCCATCGTCGAGCACGTCGTACCCGGCCGGGCCGCAGACGTACGGCCGCCCAACCGCCGGGAGCTCGCCGAAACCCACGTCCTGGCGATCGGGATCGACGAGGCGTCCGCCAAGGTACGCAGCGGCCCACCACTGGACGGCCTGGAAGATCTCGAACTGCCCGTGTGGGCAGGGGAACTGCCGCTGCGCACCGTTGCCGATGAGCCGGTGCCGGACCCGTCCACACCTGCAGTCCTGCGGGCCGGTCCGCCTGTCTATGTCCGTGACTATCGCCGGCCCGGAGGATGATGCCGGCCCGCCGCGGCCCGCCCGTCGCGGTCGGGACCTGTCGGCGGCCTCCGTAGAATCCGACGGATGGACTCCCTCCCCGACGTGCAGACCGAATCGCCGCTGGCGGTGCTCCGGCGAATCTTCGGCTACGACACCTTCCGGGGCGAGCAGCGGGAGATCATCGAGCACGTCGTCGCCGGTGGGGACGCTCTCGTGTTGATGCCCACCGGCGGGGGCAAGTCCCTGTGCTACCAGATTCCGGCGCTGGTGCGGTCAGGTGTCGCCGTCGTCGTCTCACCGTTGATCGCGTTGATGCAGGACCAGGTTGACGCGTTGACAGCGGTCGGGGCGCGGGCCGGTTTCCTCAACTCGACGCAGGGCCTGGCCGAACGTCGCCGGGTCGAGGCGGCGTTCGTCGCCGGCGAGCTCGACCTGCTCTACCTGGCGCCCGAGGCACTGGGCAGTCGGGCGACGGTCAACCTGCTCGACCGTGGCGCCATCGGGTTGTTCGCCATCGACGAGGCGCACTGCGTGGCGCAGTGGGGGCACGACTTCCGCCCCGACTACCTGGCGCTGTCCATGCTGCACGAGCGCTGGCCCGACGTACCCCGGATCGCCCTGACCGCCACCGCGACCACCGCGACCGCCGCCGAGATCGCCACCCGGCTGGACCTGACGGCGGCCCGGCACTTCGTGGCCAGCTTCGACCGGCCCAACATCCAGTACCGCATCGTGCCGAAGCGGGAGCCGCGTAAGCAGTTGCTCGACCTGCTGCGCACCGAGCACCCAGGGGACGCCGGCATCGTGTACTGCCTGTCCCGCGCGTCCGTCGACAAGACCGCCGAGTTCCTGGTGCGCAACGGCGTCACCGCGTTGCCCTACCACGCGGGCCTGGACGCGGCCACCCGCGCCACCAACCAGCAGCGGTTCCTGCGCGAGGACGGTCTGGTGATGGTGGCCACCATCGCCTTCGGGATGGGCATCGACAAGCCCGACGTACGCTTCGTCGCCCATCTCGACCTGCCCAAGTCCGTCGAGGGCTACTACCAGGAGACCGGCCGCGCCGGCCGGGACGGGCTGCCGTCCACCGCCTGGCTGGCCTACGGTCTCCAGGACGTCGTCCAGCAGCGCAAGATGATCGAGTCCTCCGACGGCGATCCGGCCCGCCGGCGGGTGCTTGCCGCCCACCTGGACGCCATGCTCGCGCTCTGTGAGACCGTCGACTGCCGCCGGGTCCAACTACTGCGTTACTTCGGCCAGGACGGCTCGCCGTGCGGCAACTGCGACACCTGCCTCACCCCGCCGGAGTCCTGGGACGGCACCGTCCCGGCGCAGAAACTGCTGTCGACCGTCCTGCGGTTGCAGCGCGAGCGCAACCAGAAGTTCGGTGCCGGGCAGTCCATCGACATTCTGCTCGGCCGGCACACCGACAAGGTCAAACAGTACGACCACGACTCGCTCACCGTGTTCGGCATCGGCGGCGAGCTGTCCGAGGCCGGATGGCGTGGCGTGGTGCGGCAACTGCTCGCCCAGGGACTGCTCGCGGTCGAGGGCGACTACGGCACGCTGGTGCTCACTCCTGGCAGCGCCGAGGTACTGAGCCGCCGTCGTACGGTGTTGATGCGACGTGAGCCCGAGCGGCCGACGTCCCCTTCCCGGGCGGCGAGGGCCCGGTCCGCGGGCACCGCGGCCGTCGAGTTGCCCGCCGACGCCGAGCCGGTGTTCGAGCGGCTCCGCGCCTGGCGGGCGGCCGCCGCCAAGGAGCAGGGAGTCCCGGCGTACGTGGTGTTCCACGACGCGACACTGCGGCAGATCGCCGCCGATCCGCCGACGACGCTGGCTGACCTGTCCCAGGTCAGCGGGGTGGGAGAGAACAAGCTGGCGAAGTACGGCGAGCAACTCCTCGCCGTCCTCACCGGCTGACCGTGCCTGCTGCCGACGGGCAGAACGGGGTCGGGAATCCGTCGTCAGCCGACCTTCGGCACAGCACGCAGGCCGAAGTGGGCGTACACCGATCCGTCCTCCAGCGTCGAGAACGCCACCGGTGTCCACGACCTCGCGTCCGCCTGCCGGGTGAGGAACAGGTCCTTCTCCACCGGCACCAGGACGTACTCCTCGACCGGTTGGTCGACCACCTCCGCCAGCGCGTCGGTGGCACTGACCCTGGCCACCAGGCCGCGGTCCTCCACGGTGAGCTCGACCCGGCGGCCGACGGTGGCGTACGTCCCGGCGTACGCGGTGAGGTCGAGGTCGACGGGCACGTCGGGTGGCGTCGGCCGCGGCGGCAGCGCGAGATCGCAGAACTCCGCGAGCAGCCCGTCGAACAGCTCCTGGTAGAGGTCCTCGGCCCGGCCGCCGTTGGTGAGCAGGGCGATCGCCACCCCGGCGTCCGGCACCACCCGCAGGAACGACGACTGCCCGATCGTCCCGCCGTCGTGGCCGAACGCCCGGCGCCCGTTCCAGTCGTACAGCGCCCAGCCGAGACCCCAGCCCGCCGCGGTCGAGCCGCGGTGCAGGAGCACCGAGCGGGTGCGCATCGCGGCGACCGAGGCGTCGGTGAGCACCTCCCGGCCGTTCACACCGAGCCCGCCGTCCAGGTGCACCCTGGCCATGCCGACCACGTCCCGGGCCGTCGCGCACAGGGTGCTCCCGGCCGGTGCGGTGGAAGGGGGCAGCTGCCACCGGGCGACGAGGGTGGGTGGCCGGTCGCCGTCGACGTCGTGGCCGTACGCCACTCGGAACCGCAACGCGTCCTCGGGCAGTGACACGGTCTCGTGCAGCCCGGCCGGCTCGAGCAGCCGGGTCCGCAGCGCCTCCCGCCAGGGCTGGCCGGTGAGGCGTTCGACGATCCGGCCGGCCAGCACGAACCCGGTGTTGCAGTACGACATGAGCGCACCGACCGGGTGGACGAGCCCGAGGTCGGCGCAGGTCTCGGCGTACTTCGCGACCGCGTCGTCGCCCCTGCCGGTGTCGACGAAGTGGTCGCCTGGAATGCCGCTGGTGTGGGTGAGCAGGTGACGGACCGTGATTCTGCTGAGCGCGTCGGCGTCGGCCAGCCGCAGCTCGGGCAGAACGGTCGCGACCAGTTGGTCGAGGTCGAGCAGATGTTCGTCGACCAGCCGCATCACCAGCGTGGTGGTGAAGATCTTGGTGATGGACCCGATCTGGAAGACCGAGGCAGGGGTGGCCGTCACACCTGCCTCGACGTTCAGGGTGCCGGAGGCCGCGGTCGACACGTCACCGTCGGCGAGAACGGCGAGCGACGCCCCGGGAACTCCGTGTCGGCGCACCAGCTCGTCCAGGCGTTGCTGCCACTCCACGAAACGTCTACCGGGCATGGGGCACTCCATTCGGTCGACAGATGAGGAAAGCGTAATAAATGAAGAGGGTCTGCTTCAGCCGCTCAAAGAACTCCAGATGCGGACGTTCGCCGATGAGGGTCGCGCCGCGTTGCAACCGGGGTCACGCACAACGACACGGGCGGCAGGGGAGGAAAAGGACCTTGAGGCCAGGGACGTTCGACTACTCCGAATGGGGACATCGGTAGCAGCCCGGACGGAGGGATCAGCGGGACCCTCTATGGACCTAGTTCACGTCTGGCAGAAAGAGGGCGTCATGTCCGCCGAAGGCGCATCCGGGCAGAGGCGTCCCCATGATCGCGCGTGAACTCGACGCGACCGAACGCGAACTTCTCGTCCGCGCCGCGATCCTGGCACCGAGTGCGGACGAGGTCCGGCCGTGGCGGTTCGGCGTCGACGGCGACACCGTCGACGTGAACCTGGATGCCGGCGGGCAGTCCGACGGTCACTTCGCAGGCTCCGGCTCCGGTTCCGGCTCAGGCAGACGGCGGGTGATGGTCGGCGTCGGTGCGGCGCTGTTCAACCTCAGGGTCGCGGCGGCGGCGCTGGCGCGGGGGACGACCACGAGGCTGCTTCCTGACCCGGGCCGGCCGGAGCTGCTCGCGCAGGTGCGGGTCTGGCCCGGGCCGGGCACGGAAGTCTGCCTGGCCGGGCTTCTCCTCCATCTGTACCGACCACGGCCGGGCCGGCGTTCGTACGCCGACCGCCCGATCCCGCCCGCGATCCGGCGGGAGCTGGAACGCGCGGCGGCCACGGAGGGAGCGACCCTGAGCTGGGCGGACGACGGACACCGCGAGAGGCCGTGGGGCCCGGCCGGGTACGGCTGCCAGGACGGCGTACTGGCCGGTAGTCCGTATCAACCGTCGTACGAGGACCACTGGACGCGGGCGGTTCTGACCACGTCCGCCACGTCGAGCACAGCAAACGCCGGCCCGCGCGACTGGCTGGTCGCGGGGCAGGCGCTGCAGAGGGTGTTGCTGGTGGCAGCCCGGCACGGACTGTCGGGTTCGGCGTTCGGTGAACTCGGCGGCTTCGACGAGCTCGGCGGGTTCGGCGGGTTCGGAGGGTTCGGCGACCTTGGCGAGTCGGCGGGCTGGCAGGGCACGTTCGGACTGTCACACCGACCGTGTACCGGCGGGCCCGCTCACGTCGGACTGCGGCTCGGTTGGGGACCGTCGATCACGCGTACGACAACCCGCCCACTCGCGGACTTCGTGGCCGACGACCTGTGCTCGTGAGCGACCTCAGCTCAGGCCCTTCCCGGCCGCCCACTGCTTCGCGACCTCCCACAGCTGGGCGTCGTCGACCGCGGTGCCGGGACCGGGATCGGGGCCCGGGTCCGGGCCGGGGTCGGGGGTGACGAGGGCCCAGGTCGGAACGGTGACGTCACCGTCCTGGGACAACAGCCACTTCAGGTCGTCGGACTTCAGGTAGCCGATCCCGTCGACGCCCCAACTCGTGCTCCAGGAGTTGGTGAGGGTGTAGGTGCCGGTGTCCACGTCCAGGCCGTTCACCACGAGCTCGTGACCACCGGCGATCCCGGAGGAGCGGTCGACCGGGATCAGCCCCTCGGAGTCGGGCTCGAACATGCTGTTCATCCACACGATGCCGATCATCACCGGCGCCGTTTGCAGCGCGGCGTTCATCGCGTCCAGGCTGAACGCGTGTTGGTACGACGTGGCCAGCCCGAGCGCCTTCAGCGCCTTGGCCACACCGAGTCCGGACGATCCGGTGTCGTCGGGCGGGTAACTGCCGGAGAACTCGTCCAGCCGTGTCGCCAGCGAGTACAGGCGTACGGCGAAGTCCTCGTTCAGAGGGTACGAACCCGCGGTGAACGTCCCCTGCGACGCGGCGGCGGCTGCGGCGGTGATGTCGACCTTCACCAGGCCCTGCCGCGCGGTGGAGTCGGTGCCGAGGAGGCCGGTGCCGGCGTTTCCCGTGCACGACCCCAGGGTCCCCTGGTCCAGGATGTCGATGCGACGGCCCCAGTGGACGGTCTTGATGGCGGAGCGGGGGAGGACACCGACTGCGAAGGCCAGCGATCGTTCGTCGTGCTCGACGTTGCGGCCGAGCCGGGGATCCTGGCGGTCGTACTCGTAGAGGTCCATCAGAGCCTGCCTTCCACGGATGTGCGGGGAAGCGGAAGTTGTGGCGTCAAACGGTGAACTACAGGAACGGACCCAGATACAACGATGTCAGGGTACGTCCGAAACCGCGCCCGGTCGCCGGTTCGACCCAAATCCGCCACCCGTCACAGCCGCCGGAGGGGTGGTCAGGCGAAGTACACGCGGTGGTCGAGGAACGCGTCCACGTCTGGGTGCCGGCCACCCTCGCAGAGCAGCATCCAGAAGCGGCAGTACGTCCGGACCTCCTGCATGGGTGGCAGCGGCAGGACCGACTCGTACCCCCGACGGAAGTCCTCCGGGCGGGTCAGGCACATCTCCGCCACGGCCAGCTCCAGCTCGCGCGGGCCCACGACATAGGAGTCGAGGTCGACCACGCCGGCCAACGTGCCGTCGCGATAGACGAACTGGTTGCCCGAGATGTCGGGCATGATCGGCGCCACGTGCCCGGAGAAGACGTCCGGGTCCATCGCCTTCGCATGGCGTTCGAACCACGCGCCGACCTCCGGCTGATGCGACCAGAACCGCGAGATCATGCGCTGCATGCTCGCGTTGCTGCGAGTCACGAACTCGACCGGGTCGAAGGCCTGCTCCGTAAGCGTTCCGTACCTGTCGTAGGTGCGCAGGTGCAGGCGGGCGACGTACTCCCCGAGACGTTCGTTCACCGGCCCGGAGTCCGGGAAGTCGTCCGGCTCCCACGCCGTCCCGTCCACCCAGGTGAGGATGTACGCCGGTCTGTCGCCGACCGTGGTGGAGGCGACCGGACGTGGCGCCTGGAGCAACCCGTCCTCGTCGACGGCGTGGAGGATCGGGTCGACGTTCAGCAGCTGGGTGCCGTACCGGAGCCCGAAAACGTCCTGTAGGTGCTGCCAGAACGGCGACAGGGCCGAGGCACGTAACCGCGGGACACGCAGCGAGTACGACGCGCCGGAGGTCGTCCGCAGCCGATAGAGGAAGTTGGAGCTCCTCGCCATCAGGTCGACGGAGGTGACGGTTTCGCCGAGAGCTGCCTCGGCGCTCTTCCGCACCAGCTCTTCGGTGGGCTCCGTCATGCGGTCAGGTCCTCTCTCTCGCCGACGGCCACAATCGCTCGATTGTCGCCGATGCCTTGTCCCCGTTGTATTCTCGGTCCCGTGCCGCACAGGTAGCGGCCTCCAGCCCGTACGAAGCGCCCTTGTGTGCGCTCTCCTTTGGAGGTCCGCTCATGTCGTCCATTCAGGTGCGCCCGTTCCGCCGCAGCGATCGCGACCAGCTCACTGCCCTGGTCAATCGCCACATCCAGGCGGTGATCCCGGGTATGTCGGTGTCGGCCAACACCGTGCTGAGCCAACTCGAGCGCGAGCCGGATGAACTGGTCGTCGACCCGTGGGTCGCCGAGCGCCGCACGCTGGTCGCGGTCCAACACGACCGGCTGGTCGCCGCGGCTCACCTGCTCCGCTACGGCGACACCGAGCCGGTTGGAGAGGGCTACCGCGGCCTCGGCGAGATCCGCTGGTTGGTCTGCCGGCCGCCGGACTTCCCGTGGAACGACGCCGAGCCCGTGGGTGACGCGCTCGCGGCTGCCAGCCACCAGCAGTTCGACGCGTGGCGGGTTCGTCGGCTCACCTGCTCCGCTACGGCGACACCGAGCCGGTTGGAGAGGGCTACCGCGGCCTCGGCGAGATCCGCTGGTTGGTCTGCCGGCCGCCGGACTTCCCGTGGAACGACGCCGAGCCCGCGGGTGACGCGCTCGCGGCTGCCAGCCACCAGCAGCTCGACGCGTGGCGGGTTCGTCGGCGGTCCGCCGACGGAGGGCTGCCCGCGCCGGGTGTCTACGGAGTCCCGGAGCAGTGGCCGCACGTGCGCGGGATCTACGAGCGCGCCGGCTTCACGTACGACGGGCAGCACACCGAGGTGGTTCTGCTCGTGCGCGTCGAGGAGCTGCCCAGGGCGGGTGAGCCGCCGATCCCCGGACTTGCCCTACGCCGATCACTGGGCATCAACGGCACCCGCTTCTCCGCCCACCTCGGCGACCTGCGCGTGGGCTACATCGAGGTCGAGAACCTCGCCGACGCCGGACGGGTGGCCCGGCACGACGGCTGGGCCGACATCGGAAACCTGCACATCCTGGAGGACTACCAGCGGCGCGGGGTCGCGACGTGGTTGTTCGCCCTCGTCGCGGACTGGCTCCGGATGGCGAACGTCGACCGGTTGCTGGAGTACGCCCTCTCGACCGCCGACGCCGAACTCGCGCTGTTCCGCAAACTCGGCTTCGTCGAACTCACCCGAACCGACCGCGGGTTCACCGCCCACCGCTGATCGAGGCGTTCGTGTCCTCGGGGTCAGCGGGCTGCCATCGCTCATGGCTGTGCTGGTCGCGCTGTTCGCGTCCAAGATCATGCTCGTCGGCTTCGAGTTCCGCCAGGCTTACCTCGAGGATGCGGGGATCGTGGATCCTGTGTGAACGGAAGTGACGCGATCCGGGCCTCGTGCACGCTGTCCCGCCGCGGACGATCCGCCGGGGAACTGATACCGAAGGGGAGACTCGATGACCGGCAAGAACATCATGTGTTTCGGTGATTCCCTCACCTGGGGCTGGGTGCCGGTGGCGGAGGGCGCACCGTCGTGGCGGTACCCGCGCGAGGTGCGGTGGACGGGGGTGCTGGCCGATCGGCTCGGCGACGGCTACCACGTCGTGGAGGAGGGGCTGAGCGCGCGCACCACGACGGCCGACGACCCGGCCGACCCGCGGCTCAACGGTTCGACGTACCTCCCGTCCGCGCTGGCCAGCCACCTGCCGCTCGATCTGGTCATCGTGATGCTCGGTACGAACGACACGAAGTCCTACCTGCGGCGCACGCCGAACGAGATCGCGACCGGCATGTCTCTCCTGCTGTCCCAGATCCTCACCTCGGCCGGTGGGGTCGGGACCGCCTATCCCGCGCCGAAGGTCCTGCTGGTCTCCCCGCCGCCGCTGGCCGAAATGGGCCACCCGTGGTTCGAGGTGATCTTCGAGGGCGGCCGGGAGAAGACGATCGAGCTTGCCAGGAAGTACGAGGCGCTGGCGAGCTTCCTGAACATCCCGTTCTTCGATGCGGGCTCGGTCATCAGTACGGACGGTGTGGACGGGATCCACTTCACCGAGGACAACAACCGCGTGCTCGGCGAGGCCATGGCCGGCGAGGTGCGACGCATCCTCGGCGACTGAGCGTCGGCGGCTTACCCAGTGGTGGCTGGCGGGTCAGGCGAGCGGGGTGTCGTCCAAGGCTTCCGCGACGTCGCCGGGGGTGTCGTAGATGGCCACGGCCCCGGCCCGCTCGAGCTCGTCGTCCCCGAACCCGCCGGAGCGGACGGCGATCGCCGGCATCCCGGCCTTCTTGGCCGCCTCGATGTCCCAAACCGAGTCACCAACCATCACGCTCTTCGCGTCCGACGGCGCTCCGAGCTTCTTCAGCGCGACCTGCAGCAGGTCCGGTGCCGGCTTGGAAGCTTCGACATCCGCACTGGTGGTGTAGTCGTCGATGATGTCCCGGGCGTCCAGTTTGTCGATGAAGGCGTCCGCCTGGCTCTGCTGAGCGGAGCTGGCCAGCACCAGCCGGTGACCGCGGTTCTTGATGGCCACGAGCAGGTCGCGGGCACCGGGCAACGGGGCCATCTCCTCGATCATCGCGGCGACCTCCTTGGCCTGCTGCTCCCGGGCCCGGTCGCCCACCCGGCGCTCGAGATCCTCCCCGCCCACAGCTGTGACCACCTGGTCCCCGCCCATGCCGATCAGCCGGTGCAACTGCCACACCGGACGGATCTCGCCCACCGACCGGAGTGCTCGGTACCAGGCGAGCGCGTGCTGGTAGTTGGAGTCGATGAGTGTCCCGTCGATGTCGAGGACGGCGATGATGGAGTCGGTCACACCTGACGGCTACCCGCCCTGCCCGTGCCCAACCGCATGGTCTCGGCAGGCACTCGGAGGAACTCCCGCTACCCTGCCTGCGTCGGCCGGGGCACGCCGTGACTGCCGGGAACGGATGTCGAGATGACGAGGACGCGGGCAACACCTGCGGCGAAGGGGGCGGCGGACGCGCCGCCCGTCGCCTCTCTGGCGCATCGAGCGCTGCTGGAGCACGCGGCTGGATACCGGCCGTTCCGCGGCGGTGGACTGTTCGAACGGATCGGTGGGCAACCGACGGTTGACAGGCTGGTCGACATTCTCTACGACGGGTTCGAGGGTGACGAGGCCCTCCGGCCTCTGTTCCCGCGGGACCTTGCCGATGGACGAGCGATGCAGAAGCTGTTCTTCGCCGAGTGGTTGGGCGGTCCGCGGCGCTACAGCGAGGAGGCCTACGGCAGCCTGCACCACAAGCACGAGAGTGTCCCGATCACGCGTGCCGCTGCCGGCCGGTGGCTCTGGCACTTCCGGCAGGCGGTGCGCGTCACGATCGCCGCGGAGGACGACCAACGGACGATTCTCGACCAGGCCCACTCACTGGCGCTGGCGCTCGTCAACCGCTCCTCGCCGAAGAGTGACCAGCGTCAAGATCATGTTGCGCTGCACGGTGTCGGTGGACGAGTCGTCAAGCGGGCAACGACTCTTGCTCGTCGTGGTGACGTCGCCGGAGTCGAGACGGTGTTGGCGGAGGAGCCGGACCTGTTGCTTCCCACGTACGCCGCGGCGATCATGCAGGAAGCCGCGCTTGCCGGGCGTGCAGATGTCGTCCGGTCGCTCCTGCGCCACGGGGTCGGGGCCGACATACCCTTTCGCCTTCCGGTGGGCCTCGTCGGTCGTGCGTACGAACGAGTGGTGTTCGCGACACCGTTGTGTGCGGCGCGGCTGAAGCGCAGGGCGGCGGTCGAGTCCCTGCTCCTCGAAGCCGGCGCCAAGGAGGACGTCTTCACTGCTGCGTTCCTCGCTGATGTTCCTTCTCTGGTACGGATGCTCGCTGCGGAGCCGAGTCTCGCGCAGGCACCCGATCCGGCGGTCGACGTCCTGGACATCACCCCCGTTGATCATGCGGTCGCCGGTGGCCAGGTCGAGACTCTACGAGTGCTCGTTGACCGAGCGACGGACGGGTTGGGCGGCGGAGTCCGCGCCCTGCGAGGTGCCGCCGAGCGCGGGAGCGTGCCGATGGTCGAACTCCTGCTGGAACGCGGCGCGGACGCGACTCGGATCGGCACGGGGCGCTGGGTGCTGCATCCCGTACTCGCTCCGCTGCTCGCCGGTCACGGGGCGTCGATAGGTTCCTCGGGGGCGTGGATCGGTGCAAGCTGTACGGGGAACCAGGGCCGCAAGGACGATCCGGACTATGTACGAGCTCTGCTGCGCTATGGCGCTCGCGTCGACGACCGCCGGACCGGCGAGCCTGGTCGTACCAGCGGAGTGGAGGCGCTGAACGCCACGGCTCTGCACTACGCAGCCAAGGCGGGCTTCCGGAAGACGATCGAGGTGCTGCTGGAACACGGCGCCGATCCTCGCGCTCAGGACAGCCGCGGCCGGACGCCGCTCGACTGGCTGGAGGAAGCGGCACCATCCGTCGACAGGGCAGGCGTCCGGGACCTCCTCACCCGCGGATCGTGAAGCGTGCCGGAGGCCGCCCAGTTGACGGTCTACAAGGATGGAATGAAGGTCCCCTGTCACGGACGGCCGAGCGCCAGATATCGCTCGTCGGAGATCTCGCGTCCCCAGAACACCGGATCGTCGAGCCGCTGGACGTGGACCGACTGACATTGCGTGCGCAGCAACGTCTCGCACTCTTCTGCCGTGATGCCACCGCCGGTCTCCCACCTGCCCTCGACCAGTACGAGCCGGCCACCTGGGCGGAGTAGTTCGACCCAGCGTGCGAGCGCGGTGGCAGGGTCGGGGAGTGCCCACAGCACGTGCCGCGTGAGGACGACGTCGAAAGAGTGCGGCTGGTGAGGTGGTCGAGCCGCGTCACCCTGGTCGAACCTGACGTCGACGCCGGCCGCGGAAGCCTTGGCTCTGGCCGCCTCCACCATCTGCTCGGCAAGATCGACACCGGAAACGCGATAACCGGCCTCGGCGAGGAGCACCGACAAGCTACCGGTCCCACAACCGAGGTCAAGCACGTCCGCGGGGCTCGGCGGTAGGGCGTCAAGGAGAAGATCCTGCCAGGCGCGGCGTACGAGAGGGTCGCGAAGACCGTGGTCGGGCTCCTCGTCGAACCTCGGAGCGAACGCGTTCCAGTACTCACGCATGTCGGCGGTCATGGAGCGCATCCTGCCAGGGCCCACCCCCACGTCGCCTCCACCGTGCGGGCTGAGCCTACCGTTCATCGACGAACGCCTCGACGGTGAGCGCGACCGAACTGCCGAGCACACGCGGGCGGACCTCTACCGGGGAAGCCTCGACCGCAACGGAAATCAGATCGCCATCGCCGTGGGCGCGGTGGCAAGCTCGGCCGAGGGCGCCGTCGTGGTGCACTGCCTGTCCGGTGTCGACCATACGGGGCGGGCTTGGTGGACACTGTGCGGATGATCGTTTGGCTGAACGGGCCCTTTGGCGCGGGCAAGACGACTATCTTCGATGCGCTGGGCGCGGAGGGCGTCGAGGTCAGGCACTTCGTGCTGGACGCCGTACCCGACGAGTTCGTACGGCGCATCGAGAACGACACCGAACTCCGGCAGGCAAAGGAGTGGCGGCTGCAGCGGTTGGCGGACTACCAGGCCGCGTTGCCGTGGCTGCGCGACTCGGCAAGTGTCGTGGACACCAACCACAAGACACCCGTCGACGTAGCTGCGGAGATCGCGGGATGCCTCGAAAACTGTTAGCTGCAAACGAAGTCGGCGGCTAGCGTTGCGCCGGTGGAATTCGTTGTGACGCTCGACTGCCTCGACACCGAAGCGATGGCCGGTTTCTGGGAGGCGGCCCTTTCCCCGCTGGCGTACCGGCGTGCATTCGATGCTCCGCCGTACCTGAGCCTGGTGTCCGAAGAAGGCCCGACCCTCCTCCTCCAGGCGGTGCCGGAGCCCAAGAGCACCAAGAACCGGATGCACCTCGACCTCGGTGTGCAGGACCTGGAACCGGAGGTCGACCGCATCGTTGGCCTGGGCGCCAGTACGGTCGCGACGGACATGACCGAACACGGCTTCCGGTGGGCGGTGCTCGCCGACCCGGAGGGCAACGAGTTCTGCGTGTTCGTCAAGCCGTCCAGAGGTTGAGCGCGGTGTCGGTGATCGCGTCGTGAGTGGCGCGGTCGCCGATCGACAGGTGCCAGGACGCCGCCTGGACGCCGAGCGCGAACAGCCACCTCCGGGTCCGCTCGCGGTCGAGGCCCAGCCGGTCGGCCAGCGCGTCGGCCCGGGCGGAAGTAACAGCGCCGTCCATGTCGTGCTGAAGGAACAACGCGGCGTCGTACGACGGATCACCCACCAAGCCATGCGGATCGATGGCCAGCCAGCCGCGCTGTGACAACACGACGTTGCGCCGGTGGAAGTCGCCGTGCAGCAGGACGGACCGATCCGAGGACGCCGGCAGCGCACCGAACAGCCGTGCTACCTCCCGATAGGTGCCGGTGTCCACGACGTTTCCGAACTGCTCGGCTCGTTCATCCATCAGGCGGGCACGCTTCGCTGCTGCCGTGTCCAGGGACTCCAGCCGGTCGGGCTCGACCAGGCCGGACAGATCGGCGGCCCACAGTTGCGGCAGCACCGTCGCCGCGACGTCGTCCGCTGCGGCCGGCGAGAGATGCTCCGCGTGCGTGCCGGGTACGCAGCACTCCATCAACGTGGCCCGGATCGCCTCGTCGTGGGCGAACAGGCGTACGGCTCCCCGACCCGCCCACGCCTTCAGGGCGGTGACGCGGTCACTGGTGACGGGCATCGGCACGGTGATCTGGAGCACCCCAAGCTCGCCGTCCCCGAGCCGCACGGGAGCGGTCCAGCTGGAGTCGCCGCCGGGCTCGAACGCGGGCAGCAGGGTGAGGTCCCACCTGCGTGCGCAGGTCGCGATCAGCCGGGGGAGTTCGTCCAGCCAGGCGGCGCCTGCCGGGTAGTACGCCCGAATCCTCTCCGCGAGGCCGACCGGGACGAGACGGGTGGCGTCGCCTGCTCGGGCGCCGTCGGCGACCTCTGTGTGCGTGGCCTCGGTCACGGGGCTCCCCATTTCTGGCCGACCGGATCAGGGGAAGTATGCCGGAGCGCGGTCAGTTCGGGAGGCGTTCGGCGAACGTTCTGCGGGCGTGGACGCGTTCGATGGCGCCGAGGGTGAGGCGCTCGGACTCCTCGATGTCCACGCCGAGCTCGGCCAGGGTGGTGAGAGGTCGGCGGGTGTAGTGCTCTCCCTGCAGGGGAACGCTCGCCAGCTCCACCGTACGTTGCGCCGCACGGAACCACCAGGTGGACGAGACCACGTGGTCGGCCAGCAGGAGATTCCCGTCCGGTCGAAGCACCCGCAGCGCCTCGACGAGGGCGGCGCGTTCGTCGGGTACGCAGCACAGGGAGAACGTGGCGACCACGGTGTCGAACGTCTCGGTGGGGAACGGAAGTGCGCCCGCGTCGGCGCGGTGGAACGCGACGGTGCGCCCAACCTCGTCGGCCCGGTGTCGTGCGGCGTCCAGCATGGCCGGGCTCCAGTCGACCGCTGTCAACTCCACCTTGCGGGGATAGTGCCGCAGATTGGCCCCCGTACCTATGGCGATCTCCAGCGTGGATCCGCGGGCGCGGCCACAGACCCAACGGCGGCTGTCGGCGAGGTAACGGCGTTCCACGCCGGCCGTCTTCGTGTCGTACGTGGGTGCGCGACGGTCCCAGTAGCCGACGAGCCGGCGGGAGGAACGGCTCACGAGGCCGCGGCCTTCGCCGTGCCGGCACCGGTCGTGCCGTCGCAGGATCCGCCGGCGATCCGGGCCAGTGCCGACTTCACGTCCGCGAGCCGGTCGTCGCCGAGCGCGTCGACCCAGCGGGACTCCAGGTCCGCGAAGTACTTCGTCGCGACCTCGGCGGCCCGCATGCCACGGTCGGCGTAGACGACGACGCGCCCCCGGCCGTCGGTCGGGTCGGGCACCCGGCGCACATAGTCGTGGCGTTCGAGGTAGCTGACGAGTTCGCCCATCGCCTGCGGCGTCATCCCGGCGCGCCGGGCCAGCGTGGTGGGCCGGGTGCCACCGCAGTCCATGAACCGGAAGACGTTCAGGCAGTGGGTGGGCCGCAGGTCGTCGTAGCCGGACTCCACGAGGTGCCGGACCAGGTCGTCCATGAGCCGCGCGAACGCCTGGGCGATGAGCTGCGGCAGGGACGGCGCCGGGGTTGTGTCTTCTGCTGGCATTTCTTAAGCTTACCTTCTAAGGCTTCCTGAGTACATCCGGAGGGTGAGGACGTGAGGCCGTCGTGAACGTAGGCAAGATCGCGCGGATGCTGGTGGGTGCGGTCCTGGTCGCCCTGGGCGCCCTGTGGGTGCTGCAGGGCGCCGACCTCGTACGCATCAAACCCGTGCTGTGTGTCGCCGACTGTCAACCGCTGGTTGGCGGATCGCCTGTATGGCTCGCCGTCGGCGTGGTCGCGTTCCTCGCCGGTCTCGCGTTGCTGACCGTGCACCGGCGGCGGGGCCGCCTCGGGCGGGGTCAGGAGTAGAGGCAGAACGGGTGGCCCGCGGGGTCGAGCATCACGCGAACGTTGTCCTGCGGCTGGAAGTCCGCGACGACCGCGTGCTCCACCGCCGCCTCGAGGTCCTGCACCTCGATGTCGAGGTGCGACATCATCTGCTGTTGACCCGGCGCGCTCGGCCACACCGGTGGCACATGGTCGGGCTCGCGCTGGATGGCGAGATACGCCACGCCCTCACCGGGATAGAGCGTCACCCAGTTCGGCTCGTCCCCCTTGATCTCCCAGCCCAGCACGTTGGCGTAGAAGGTGCCCAGCACCTGGGGATCGGGCGCGCCCAGCACGACACCCCAGTAGTCACCCCTCGTCGCCGGATCGGCCGACGGGTCGGGCGTGGCACGTCCGCGCAGCATGCCGGCAAGCAGACCACCCGCGACCGCGGACGGTCAAGAGGTCGCGGTGAGGGAAGCCCGGGCGTCAAGCCCGTCCTGCGGGGTCGGCTGGTTCGGAGGCGCTACCGTCGGACGGGTGACAACAGTCGAGATCGCCGTCGCCAGCCCGGCCGACCGTGACCGCGTGCTCGGTTCGCTGGTCGCCGCGTTTCCGGAGGACCCGGTCCTGCGGTACCTCTTTCCCGACGAGGACACCTACCCGGCCTACGCGGCGGCGTTCTTCGGGGACCTCTTCGACCGGCGAGTTCACAGCCGGACGATCTGGACGGTCGCCGACGGCGCCTCGGTCGCGATGTGGGAGCCACCCTCGACCGCAACCGGCCCGGCCGACCCTGCCGCCTCGCCCGGCGACGGGCTCGACACACGGTTGCCCGCCGAGGTGTGGGCTCGCGTCCGCGCCTACGACGAGGCCGTGCACGGCGCGCTGCCGACCTCGCCGTTCTGGTATCTGGGCGTCCTGGGCACCCACCCCGACAGCGCGGGGCGGGGCTTCGGGCACGCCGTCATGAACGCCGGGCTTCGCCGTGCCGCCGCCGACGGCCTCCCGGCGGTGCTGGAGACCAGCAACCCCGCCAACGTCGAGTTGTACCGCCGCGCCGGCTGGCAGGTGACGCGAACCGTCGACGCGCCCCTGCCCATCTGGGTCATGACCCAACTACCGCGCTGAGGTCCCCCGCGTCAGCTCCCCGCGTCCGCGGCCGGGAAGACCGTGAGCCGCAGGAGAGTGTTGCCGTACGGCACGAGCTCGATCCGTTCGGTCTCCTCCGCCAGGCGCTCGGCAAGGGTGTCCGGCGCGGGCAGCGGCGGGGTCAGGGTGAACCGGCCCTCGACCTCGCGCTCGACCATGCGGAACCGGCCGTTCTCGAACGACGGCAGCAGGCGGCTCACCCGTTCGGTCTCGACCAGAGCCCAGTCACGGACGCGGCGGGCCGGCACGCTGACCCGTACGGCCGGAGCGTCGACGTCCAGCGGGAACGCGTCGTTGTCGTCGGTGTTCGTCCACACCACCTCGGCGGCGTCGGCAAGGTTCCTCTCGTCGACCGCCAGCGCGTACGCCCACTCACTTTCCGGCACCAGCTTGTACGCGGGGAATTCGGGCAGCCGGTGCTGCGGTCCGGACAGCCGGAACTCCACCGGCGTCTGCTCCCAGTCGTCCTCGGTGTCGACCGTGAGGGTGGTGGAGACCGGCAGACTCAGGGTCAGCGGGCCGAGTTCGAGGCTGATCCCGCCGTCTGCCCAGCGCCTCGACGTCAACGGGAACGGCAACTTCACCTCGACCCGGTCACCTGGCTGCCACTCGCGGTCGATCCGGCAGAGGGTGCCCGGGGTGGGAGTCTGGTCGACCGGCTCACCGGCGACGGTGACAACCGGTTCTTGACACCACTTGGGGATGCGCACCGTGAAGGTGAAGCGGGCGGGACGTTGCGGGGTCACCGTGAAGGTGACGCCCTGCTCGAAGGGGTACCTCGTCTGCGCCTCGATCGTCACCGGGGTCCCGGCAAGTGACACCTCGATCCGGCTCGGGCCGAACAACGCGGCCACGATCTCGTCGTCGTCGCCTGGGCCGCGCATCCACATACGCTCGACGTAGTTCGGCAGCGCCCGCTGCACGTTGCCGGTACAGCACTGCACGGGGTGACCCGGACGGAACGACATCCGGTTGTCACCGCGCGACATCGGGTTGTGGTTGCTGGCGTTGGTGGCGACCACCTGGTTGGTGCAGGAGAAGTACTGCAAGGCGGTGAAGTCCTTCGTCACCGCGCCGGGAAGCGCGTTGAAGACAACGCGTTCGAGCCGGTCGGCGTAGCGCGGGTCTCCGGTGATCTGCAGCAGGTGCCCGAGCGACCAGGTGTGGTCGGAGATGGTGCAGGTCTCGTGGGACTCCAGCGGTCCGTTGCCGCTCATCGCCTCAGCGCCGGAGTGAAGTCCGTCGGCCAGCAGGTGATCGCGTTCGACCTTGGCGTACGCGTGCACCGTCGCGTCCAGGTTGTCGCGGTCACCGGTCGCTGCGTACATCAGCGCGCCGAGCTTGGCGAGTTCGTTGAAGCTCACCCCGTGCGTGGTGACCGGCCGGTCCGAACGCATCCCGGTCAGGGTGAAGTCGCGGCCGTGCTCGCTGTCCTGGGCGTTGAACCGCGCGTACAGGTCGGTCGCCTGCTCCAGCAGGTCGGGCTCACCGGTCTCGGCGTACAGCGCGAGCAGGATCTCCACCCCGGACACATCGCGCGCGAAGCCCATCGGATGCGGCGTACTGCGGTAGTGGCGGACAAGTGCGTCGAGCAGCCGCCGGTCACCGGTGAGGGCGTACTGCGTCAGGACGGCGCGGAAGAAGACGAGGTACGCCCACCGGTGGCGGTCGCGGAACATCTCCGGGCCGATGAAGCCGTCCGGTGCCGCGTTCGCGATCGCGCCCTCGACCTGCGCCACCGCGAGCTTGCGTACCGACTCGTCCCCGGCGAGGAATCCTGCCTTGAGCGCGCCGTCCACCCAGTACGCCGTCTGTTCGTACGGCCACCAGGCCATCGCCGGGTCGGCCACGTCGGGCAGCCGGGACGGGTCGTCCCAGAACGTGTGATCCAGCGGATAGCCGCTGGCCTGCGGGTGCCCGGTGATCCCGGCGCACTGGCGCCGGAGGAACTCCAGCAGCCAGCCCCGCGGACGGACCTGGGCCAGCCGAACCGGCTCGTACCGGGCGTGTGGCAGTGCGGCCATCGCAGGCTCCCGAACGTGGTCAAGGGGGTGGCGATCTCCGCCAGTCTCCCAGAGTGCCGTCACAGGTAGGTGCTGACCGGTGTCCACGAGGTCAGGACCGGCCAGAACCCGGTCGGCAGGTAACCCGATGGAAGGAGCGGCTTTCATGTCCGTGGCGCATCTCGTGGTCACCCTCGCGACAGCCGTCTGGGTGGGCTTCTCCGCACTCTCCGTCTTCGTCCGTGCGAAGTGGGTGGTAGGGCCGCTCGCGGAGTACGGCGTTCCACGGTCCTGGTGGCCGTGGCTGGGTACGGCGAAGGCGGCGGGATCCGTCGGGCTCGTGGTCGGGCTGTTCGTTCCGTTCGTCGGTGTGGCGGCGGCCGTGGGCCTGGTTCTCTACTTCACCGGGGCGGTGATCACGGTCCTGCGGGCCCGCTCGTACGCGCACGTCCCGTTCCCGTTGCTGTATCTCGCCCCGGTCGTGGCCGTGCTGGCACTGGGCCCGGGGAGCTGAGCGGCCCGTGAACGCCCTGCTCGGGTCGCCGCCTACGAGCCGTAGGTCAGGTCGGAGCACGGGTTGTCCGCGGCCGTGCGGGTCTGGGTCGCCGGTAGCGACCGGTGGGCGGAGCGCACGCCGGCCGCCTTCGTGGATGCCGGCCGGTAGTCGGTGCCGAGTACGAGGTCGACTCCCTTCCCGGTGATCGGCTGCAGTGGGGCGTGGGGGACGACCGCGGCGAGTGCACTCGCGTCGGCCCTCCGTCCCGGGCCGTACTCGATCAGGGTGGTGCCGTGGTCCTGTGACCGCGCGTTGGTGGTCCGGGTGACCCTGAAGCCGGCCGCTCGGAGCCGACCGGCCGCACCGGCGGCGAGGCCTGAAGTCCTGGTGCCGTTGAAGACGGAGATCGCGATGCCGTGCCCGGTGTTCGTGGTGCGGTGGGCGCTGCCGGCACCCACAGGTTGGTCGGCCCGCAGCGCGAACCACAGATCCTCGGCGTCCGGATAGACCAGCCGAAGGTGGGAACCTTCGAACCGCCACGGCACCGTGACGAACCTGATGTCGTGCAAGCCGAGGTTGCGCATCGACATGGCGAAGCCGAGCAGCTTCGTCGCCGACCCCAGACCGGGATCGACGGTGAGGGCCTTGGTGGCCGCATCCGCCAGCGGTGCCAGCCTGGTGGGGTCGAACCCGGTCGCGTGGATCTTCGCGGCAAGGCTGGACAGAAACGCCTGCTGGCGTTTGATCCGGCCGATGTCGGATCCGTCGCCGATGCCATGGCGGACCCGCACGTAGTCCAGTGCCGTACGTCCCGAGACGGTCTGCATGCCCCTGCCGAGAACCAGGTTGCCGCGACGACCGAGGTTCGGGTTCAGGTCGCCTGCGTACACCTTGTTGGGGACGCAGACGCGTACCCCGCCGACCGCCTTGGTGAGGGCGGCGAACCCTTCGAAGTTGACGACGATCGTGTGGTCGACACGCATCCCGATCAGCTTCTCGACGGTGTTCTGGGTGCACGCCGGGTTGCCGGCGGCAGTGAGCCCCATCGTGAACGCGGCGTTGAACATCGTCCGGGACTGCGGTGCGGACCACGTGCCGTCGGGTAGGCGGCATCGTGGAATGTCGACGAGGGTGTCCCGCGGAATCGACACCGCCACCGCGTGCCGGTGATCGGCGTACACGTGCACCAGAACGGCCGTGTCCGAGCGCCCGATCGCGGCACCTCCGCCGCCGAGGGTGCGGTTTCGGACGCCTGTGCGCGAGTCGGACCCGAGCACCAGCACGTTCTCCGGTGTGCCGCCGGCGGTGTTCGCCTTCAGTGGTGGCGGTCGGTGGGTGGCGATGCCGCTGGCATCGAAGGTGCTGACGTTCCCGCTCAACCGCGACAGGGCGAATCCGGTGACCACGGCGATGATCACCAGTACGGCCGCGAGCACCAACGCGGTCAGACGTAGGGCCCGGCTTCGTCGGTGTGAACGATATGGAGGTTGTGGACGGAACGAGTGATCTCCCTGCGCGCCATCACTCATGCCCTGGTCCTTTCGCCTACGCCTCCTGCTTCCCGGCCGCCCGACAGGTCGCCCGCTCGGGGGGATGCCGGGAAGGCGCGCAGCCTACAAGCTTTCTGCGTGCCGCCTTCGTCCCGGCAACGGGTCGAGGGCACCCGACGTGATCGCGCCGGGTGCGCGCCGTGGCAATCTATGTGGCGATGTTGTGGGTCTCCTGTGCGTCGTGGGCGACAGCACCTGTGAACTTCACAAAGAGCCGGCAAACGAAGGGCAATTTCCTCGCCGACGACCAGTGACGAGATCGCCGGCCACTACGACCGGGAGGTTCTGGGAACGATCCCACAACCGTGACGGGTCAGGGCGTGGGCGCGTCGTCGAGCAGACGGGCCAGGGTGCGTAGAGCCATGGTGCTCATCGCCGGATTGGTGTGCTGGTAGTACCACCCGGCACCCATCGCCTGCTCGAACGCCCACGCCTTGCCGCGTTCCCACTCCAGGTCGTCGCAGCCGAGTTCGCGACGCAGAACCTCCCGCGGACCGGCCTCGAGCAGGTGCCAGGCGCCGACCAGTTCCAGGGCCGGGTCGGCGGGGCCCAGACCGCCCACGTCGAGGACGCCGGCGAGCCTGCCGTCCGCGACGAGGACGTTGCCGGGAATGAGGTCGCCGTGGCTGATCACGTCCGGGACGTCGCCGCGGGGCAGGTCCCGCCATTCGGCCCACAACCGGCGAAGCCGTGGGACGTCGAGCAGGTGCTCGCTCTCCCGGAAGCAGGTCTCGATCCACTCCTCGTGGTCGGAAATCGTGCCGCCGCGTCCGGAGCCGCCGAACGTGCGACCGCGTACGTCGATCGTGCGTACATCGCGGATGAACTCGACCAGGTCGTGGGCGAAGGGCTCCGACGCCGAAGGGTCGGCCTCGGTGGCGATGACTCCGGGAACCCAGGTCTGGACCGCCCACGGCATCGGATAGCCGAAACCTGGTTCACCGAGGCCGAGCGGCTCGGGGGTGGGGAAGCGGGTCCGTCCCAGTAGTTCGCGGGCCGCGTCGGCCTCGCTCTCCAACCAGCGCCGCGCCTCCTCGGTTTCCTTCGGCTGCAACGGAAACCGCGCGGTCAACCGTTCGCCGAGGCGAAAGATGGCGTTGACGGTACCTGTCGAGGCGAGCTGCCGGATGGGCAGGTCCCCCCACTGCGGGAACTGGCTGCGAACGAGTTCGGAGACGACGTGCGGCGAGATGGTGAGCTGGTCGGTATGCATCTGCACGCGTGGAGGATGCCGTTCGCCGCCGTACGGCCGCAAGCTCGTTTACGGCACCGGTTGCGTATTGACCAAACGGCCAATACTGTTGGCCGCATGGTCAATAGGGTGCCGGCCGGACGCGCCCAGCCCGCGGTGGCGTCCGCACTGATCGGGATCTACGCCGTGCTCGCACTGAGCACGGTCGCGGCGCTCGTTGTCCTCTCCGAGGCGGCGCCGGCGCGGGCGACGCAGGAAGCCTGGAGCCACGCGGTGATCGTGGCGGTCTTCGCCGTGGTGCTGCTGCTGCGGTGGCGCGCCGCGCGCCGGGGCAGTGACCGCGCCTTCCGCGCGGTCCGGATCATCGCCGGTGTGCTGCTCGCGGCGAACCTCGTCGAGGCATGTCTGCCCGTCTTCCCCGGCTGGATGCGGGTCGAGATGGTGGTCATCGCCGCGGTGATGCTGACCGTCTTCGTCGCCCTGGCCCGCCATGCACGTAAGCGCTGAGCGGGTGACTTGCTCGCCGGCGCAGTCTGGCCCAGGGTGGACCCCGTGACGTCCACCCGCGGCCCGCGCCGGCGACTGAGTGAGGACACCAGGCGGGGCCAGATCGTCCAGGCCACCGTGAAGGTGGTCGCCGAACGCGGCTACGGCAATGCCTCGCTCTCGGCGATCGCCGAGCAGGCGGGAGTCTCCAAGGGCCTGGTCTCGCACTACTTCACCGACCGGGACACCCTGATGGAGCACACCGCACGCGCCACTCTGGTGGAGTTGCGGAGGACCGTCGTCGACGGCCTCGACCTGTCCGACCCGGTACCCGAGATCCTTCGGGCCGCGATCCGCCGCGTCGCGCATCTGCGTGCCACCCACGCGCCCCAACTCGATGCCATCGAGCAGATCGTGCTCAACCTCCGCGACCCCGACGGGACGCCCCGCATCGGCATCGACGCGTACGAGGAGACCTACCAGGGGCAGGAACAGCTGTTCCGGCGGGGACAACGCGAGGGGGACCTGCGTGCGTTCGACACCCGCGTCATGGCCGTCACCTACCAGAGCGCGGTCGACGCGATGCTCGGCCAGCTCGCGGCCGACCCGAAGGCGGATCCGGATCAGTACGCCGACCACCTGACCGACATCATCCTGGCGGCCATCCGTGCCTGAGCTTTCGACTGTGGACGTCGGCGAGGTGCGTCTCGCCTACCGTGTCAGCGGCGACCCGGAGTCCCCGCCACTGGTCTTGTTGCACGGCGTCGGGTCCGACGGGTCCAGCTGGGACCCGGTGGTGCCGGGCCTCGCCGCGGACTGGCGGGTGTACGTACCCGACCTTCGTGGGTTCGGCCGCAGCGACTGGCCGGGCCGTTACTCGTTCGAGCTGATGGCAGCCGACGTGCTCGGCTTCCTGGACGCACTCGACCTGGACCGGGCGGTGCTCGTCGGTCACTCGATGGGTGGAGTCGTCTGCTACCTGCTGGCCCAGGACCACCCGGACCGGGTGAGCGCTCTCGTCCTGGTGGAGACGCCGCCACCGCTGCCGCAGCGTCGTCCCGAACCGCGGCGGCCGGACGGGCCGCTCGGGTTCGACTGGCCGGTACGCCCCGCCATCGTCGGACAGGTCAACCGTCCGGACCCGCGCTGGTGGGAGCGGCTCGCCGAGATCGGTGCGCCCGCGCTGGTGGTCGCCGGAGGACCCACGAGCCCGTTCTCCCAGGAGGAGATCGAGGCGATGGCGGCACGGCTGCCGGCCGGTGAGTTCGTGACGGTCGCCGTCGGCCACGGGGTGCACAAGGAGGCGCCGGAGGAGTTCCTCGCAGTGGTACGCCGCTTCCTGGCCGGCGTAGGAGTTCGGTGAGGTCCCTCGCCCGGGGGAGGGAACTCCTGCGACCGGGCGACGGCGTGACCGGCCTCTCCACGCAGGATGGGAGCCATGCGTACCGCGACGTGTGTGGCCCGGAACGGGACCTTCGAGCCGCGGCCGGGAGTCCTCGGCCCGAGGGACGGGCGGCGACCTCCGCGATGGGCTGTGCGTACGGCGCACCTGATCACGGTGATCCTCCTCCCGTCCGGGCTGTGGCGCGTGGCCGTGGCCCTCGGGCTCTCGATGGGCATCAGCAACGCCGCCGGCGTCGACGCCTCCCTGGGATTCGTGCCCGGCTGGCAGGCGGTCGCCATCCTCGGGCTCACGGCGCTGTCGGAGGGAGTCGGCCTGTTGTCGCTGGGGCTGGTCCGGCCGTGGGGCGAGGTGTTCCCGCGATGGATGCCGTTGATCGGTGGCCGTCGCGTCCCGCCCTTGGGGGCCACGGTTCTGGCGGCCACGGGTGCGGTCGCACTGACGGCGATCTGGACCTTCGCCACCGTGAACTTCTTCGTTCTCACGGTGTTCGGCCCGCCTGGAAAGGGTTTCGCGTTCGTCAACGGCTGGTGGGAAGCTCTACTCATCGCGTGCTACCTGCCCCTCCTGCTGTGGGGGCCGCTGCTGTTCGCTCTCACCTGGGCCTACTACCGCCGCAGGTACCATGACTGATCACCACGTGACAACCACGTCTTGACGGGAGACCTCGCCGTGCCCCACTTCTCCACCACCGACGGAACCCGCCTCGCGTACGAGGACTACGGATCAGGTTCGCCGATCCTCTTCATCGCCGGTTGGTCGCTGTCGGCGGACATGTGGGAGTACCAACTGCCCCACTTCGTCGAGGAGGGCTACCGATGTGTCCTGCTCGACCGTCGCGGGCACGCCCGGTCCGATCGGCCTTCGACGGGGTACGACCTGGACACGCTCAGCGCCGACATCGCCGCCCTGCTGGAGCATCTCGATCTGCGCGAGGTGACGCTGGTCGCGCACTCCTTCGGCGGAGTCGAGGTGGCGCACTACCTCGGTGCGTACGGCACGGAGCGGGTCAGCCGGACGGTGTTTCTGGCGGCGTGCCTGCCGTCGATGCGCCGCAGCGAGGCGAACCCGGAAGGACTGCCGCAGGAGGCGATCGACGCCACCATGGCGGGCCTGCGCGCGGACCGGCCGCGGTGGCTCTACAACGGCAGCCAGGCCTACTTCGCCACGCAGTTCGGCAACACGGTCATGCCCGGGATGATCGAGGACACGATCCGGCAGATCATGAACACCGCGCCGATGGCATCCCTGTGGGTGCAGCAGGCCAACCTGGAGGCCGCTCACGAGGACGAGCTCGCCAAGCTGGACATCCCGGTGCTCGTCCTGCACGGCGCGGCCGACGCGTCGGCGCCGGTGCACTTCACCGGGCGGCGCACTGCCGCGATCGTTCCCAACAGCGTCTACCGCGAGTACCCCACGGCCGGCCACGGGCTCTACGTCACCCACGCGGACGCGGTCAACGCCGACATCCTGAGCTTCATCCGTACCGGCGGACTCTCCGAGGACTAAGGTCTGCCGGGCGTTTTCCGACGCGGACCACGGCGTACCGTCAACCGGGGTTCGAGCCGCCGAAGACGATGCAGAACGGATGACCCACCGGGTCGACGAAGACCCGGAACCCCGACTCGCGCTTCGCCGGCACGCGCCGGGCACCGAGCGCGAGGAGTTGCTGCTCGGCCACGTCGGCGTCGCTCACCCGGACGTCGAGGTGCATCTGCTGCGGATGGTCCGGATCCGGCCAGCGCGGCGGAACCCACTGCTCGGCTCGCTGGAACGCCACCTGTCGCATGCCGGGCTCCGAACCGATCACGACCCAGTCCTCGCTGTCCTCGTTCACCCGCATCCCGAGGATCCGGCAGTAGAAGTCCGCGAGAGCGCGCGGGTCGGGGCAGTCGATGACCGTCTTCTCGAATCGTCCGATCATCGGCGCAGTATGCACCCGTCAGAAGTCGATGCGCATGACGGCGCGGTTCTTGGTGGGCCTGCTCACCTCGGCCATTCCGGCGGCCGCAAAGGTTGCCCGGGTGCCGAGATGGCTGGGCTCGGTGAGGTGAGGATAGGCCTCCAGCGCGCGGGCGCCGCGGCGGCGGGCGAAGTCGACGGCAGCGCCGGCGAGTGCCAGGCTGATTCCGCGGCGGCGGAAGCCTGCCCGGGTGAGGAGACAGGTCACCGCCCAGACGCTGTCGTCGTTCTTGTCCTCGGTCCGGCCAACCCAGGGGATCGGAACGTTGCGGAGCAAGCGTGGGTTGGCAGAGCGCGGATCGACAGCGCACCAGCCCACGGGTTCGCCGTCGAGGTAGGCGACCAGCCCACTCGTGGCCGGAGCGTTCGGGTGACCGCCGGCGGTCTGCTCGCGAAGGCGCGCGGCGAGGCGCTCTGGTCCGAGGTTTGCCCACGTCTCCTTGGGCAGCATCTTGTACCGCTGGCACCAGCACCTGGACGGATCTCCGCTCGATCCGAAGATCGCTTCCAGGTCCTGCCAGGACGCCTCGTTCGCCGGGACGATCGTGAGTTGGTCGTCGGTGACCCGCGGTCCCCTGGGGCCACCCGGACGGGCGGAGGGTGCGGCCGGCCTGCGTGGCGCTTCCGTCCTGCGCTGCCGTCGGCCGGTCGGCTGATCGACGGTGGTGAGCCGGACCGTCACCGCGTCACCGATGCCGAGCCCCAGCGGCTTGCGTACGGCGTCCTTGAGCGGGAGGACGTAGCCGCCGTCCTTGGGCCACAGCGACGTCGACCACTCGGTGGAGTCGATGCGCGCCCGGACCGGGAGCATCCCCCATCCGTAGCTCGCGTCCGGTGAGGACCCGTGCAAGGAGAGGCTTTCCTCCTTCGGCACGGTGACGAAGTAGTACGGCGCCGGGCCGCGCCACTCCCAGATCTCGCCGCTGACCTCAAGATCCATCTCCGCTGCCTCTCCGGTCGCCGCTCCGGCCGCATCCCGCGTGGCGTCGAGTATCGCGCACCGGAACGGTCCGAAGCGATGAGTTCGGGCGGCGCGGGCGGTCGAAGGCACGAGACGGTCGTCGACCGACGGGCAGTCGATCTTGTTCCCGTGGAGCTGTAAGGAGCGGCACCGATGACGAAACCCACGACCGCACCGATCCGGCTCTACATGTCGATGTCCCTGGACGGCTTCGTCGCCGGTGTCGACGACCGGCCCGGCCAGGAACTCGGCCGCGGCGGCGGACGGTTGTTCAACTGGCTGGACGACCGGATGTCCCCCGGCGTGAACGGACAGATCTACGACGAGGCGCTCGCGACCGGGGCGTTGATCTCCGGGCGGCGTACGTTCGAGCTCGCTGGTCGCTGGAACGGCGACCATCACGACGGCGTTCCCATCCACGTGCTCACCCATCACGTCGACGAGGGGGACGAACCACCGGGCACGGTGAAGTTCCACACCGACGTCGTTGCCTGCGCCACCGAGGCCCGTGCCTCCGCGGGCGACCGCGCGGTCATGGTGCACGGTGCCGGTGCGGCGCAGGCGTTGTTGCGGGCCGGTCAGCTCGACGAACTGGAGATCCACCTCGTTCCGGTCCTGCTGGGCGCGGGCCGCCGGCTGTTCGGGCCGATGGACGGCAGCGTCGAACTCCAGCTCGTCCGGCAGCTGGAAGGCGCAGACGCGACGCACCTGCGCTTCCGCGTCCTACGCTAGATCGAGCGTCGGGCCAGGATGCGTCACACGTCGCGTCTCGGCCACCGGCGACGACGGATCGCAGGCGAAAGTGGCTTGCTCGGGCTCGTCATACGGATGAGGCTAGGCAGATCGTCATATCCGTGTGAATGCGCGTTCCCAGGTCGTCGGCGACGGACGAGGAGAGCAGATGAGCTACGGACAGGACATGTTGTCACTGACGCTGCGGCGACGCGACGACGGCGGAGAACCGGCGACATCGACGGCGGAGGTGTCCGCTTCCCAGACCGCGCTGGTGCTCTGCGACGTCTGGGATCACCACTGGAGCCGGGGTGCGGCCGAGCGTGTCGACCTGCTGGCGCCGGTCATCGACCAGGTAGCCCGCCACCTGCGAGGCGCCGGCGTACTGATCGTGCACGCGCCGTCGGACACCCTGGACTTCTACGCCGCACACCCGGCACGTCAACGGGTGCTCGACGTCCGGACCGTGGAGCCGCCGGACGCACCGGCCCTCCCGGAACCACCGCTTCCGATCGACGACTCCGACGGCGGTTCGGACACCGGCGAGACCTCGTGGTCCCCGGTCTGGACCCGCCAGCACCCTGCCATCGCGGTCGAGGACGAGGACGCCATCTCCGACGACGGCGGTGAGATCTACAGCCTGCTCCGCCAGGAGAAGCGTGATGTCGTTCTGGTCGCGGGGGTACACACCAACATGTGTGTGCTGCGCCGGTCGTTCGGGCTGAGAAACCTGGTGCGGTGGGGCCTGTCGCCGGTTCTGCTGAGGGACCTGACCGACGCGATGTACAACCCCGCCATGCCGCCGTACGTCAGCCACCAACGCGGGACCGAACTCGTGGTGGAGCACATCGAACGCCACCTGTGTCCGACGGCGCTCGGTGCCGATCTGCTTCCACAGGCCTGACGAGCCGAGCCGGAGAGGATCGCATGGCCTTGGCGACACTGACCACGACGTACGTATGTGAGGTGAGCCGGGTTTCCGCGCGTTGATGGAGCGCTGGCGGGAGCAGGCCGAGACCGTGGTGCGGCTCCCGCACCGGCCGATCCACCCCGACGCGCACGTGCACAATTATGTGATCGCCGTCCTGACGGTCAGAGCAGGAACGCCTTGTCCAGCGCGGAGCAGCACGTGTCGACGATGAGCCGGGTGACGACGTAGGGATCGGCGTTCGCGTTCGGGCGACGGTCCTCGATGTAGCCCTGCTTGTCGACCTCGACCTGCCACGGAATGCGGACGGAGGCGCCGCGGTCGGAAACGCCGTAGTTGTACTCGTTCCACGGAGCGGTCTCGTGGGCGCCGGTGAGGCGAGCCTCGATCCCCGCGCCGTACTGCTGGATGTGCTCGCGCGGCTTGTCGTCGCGGCCGAGAGCCTCGCAGGCCTCGATGATCGCGTCGTATCCCGAGCGCATCGCCTTGGTGGAGAAGTTGGTGTGCGCACCCGCGCCGTTCCAGTCTCCCTTGGCGGGCTTGGGATCCAGCGTGGCGGAGATGCCGAAGTCCTCGGCCGTGCGGTACAGCAGCCAGCGCGCGATCCACAACTGGTCGGCGACGTCCAGCGGGTTCAGCGGGCCGACCTGGAACTCCCACTGGCCGGGCATGACCTCCGCGTTGATGCCGGAGATCGTCAGGCCCGCGGCGAGGCAGTTGTCGAGGTGCTTCTCGACGATCTCCCGGCCGAAGATCTCATCCGCCCCCACGCCGCAGTAGTAGCCTCCCTGCGGAGCCGGGTATCCGGCCTCGGGAAAGCCGAGAGGGCGGGAACCCTGGAAGAAGGTGTACTCCTGCTCGATGCCGAAGAGCGGCTCCTGGTCCGCGAACTGCTCGGCGACCGGACGTAGCAGCGAACGCGTGTTGGACCGGTGCGGCGTGTCGTCGACCGTGAAGACCTCGCAGAGGACGAGAACGTCGCTGCCGCCGCGGATGGGATCGGGGTACGTGGCGACCGGCTTGAGTACGAGGTCGGAGAATCGGCCGGTGGCCTGGTTGGTGCTCGAACCGTCGAAGCCCCACGTGCCGGGCTTCTCGCCGTCGCCGACGATCTTTGTCTTCGAACGCAGCTTGGCGGTCGGCTCCGTACCGTCGATCCAGATGTACTCAGCCTTGTAACTCACGGGGCACCATCCTCGGGGCGCGCGGAATCTCGCGGGGAACTCGGTCACCTCAGCGTCACAACGCGCGGTTTCGCACCCGTTGCCCCTGTGTTACGCGGGTATGAACCAGTTGGCCGAGTCCGCGGTCCACGGGGGACCGACGGCTTATCCGGTTGACGGCTGCGGCCGGGCTGACAAGTGTCTGTCCCATGCTGTCCGAGGAGCAGATCTCCGCCTTTGTCCGCGACGGCTTCGTTCGGGTGCCGGCGGCTGTCTCGCTTTCGACCGTCGAGGCGTGTGTCGACGTGATCTGGGACCGGCTCGCCGAGCGCGGTCGCTCGCGTGAGGACCGGTCAACCTGGTCGTCGCCGGTCGTACGCGTCGACTGCCCCGAAGGCGGGAGCGACGGTGCGCCGTTCGCCGCAGCCGGAACCTCGACGGTTCTGTGGGAGGCGTACGACCAACTGATCGGGCCGGACCGCTGGTGGAAGCGCCAGGGCGTCGGCGGCACCGTCCCCGTCCGCTTTCCCTCCAACGAGGATCCCCGCGACACCGGATGGCACGTGGAAGGAAGTTTCCCGGTGGGTGACGCGTGGCACACCAACCTGCGCAGCCGAGACCGCGGGTTGCTCGCGCTCTTCCTCTTCACCGACGTGGGGCCCGACGACGCGCCGACCCGGGTCCGCGTCGGTTCCCACGCGGACGCGGCGCGCGTGCTCGCCCGGCGAGGCGACGAGGGCTTCGGCGGGGTGGAGTTGGGCACACTGGTGCAGCGGGCAAGTGCGGACCGGCCACTCGCCCATGCCACCGGATCGGCCGGGGACGTCTACCTGTGCCACCCGTTCCTGGTTCACGCGGCCTCCTGGCCGCACCGCGGGACGACGCCGCGCATCATGGCGCAACCCGGCGTTGCGCTGCTGGGATCGTTCCCACTCACCGACCGCGAGGGTGCCTACCCGGTGGAGGCCGCCATCCTGGACGCCATCGACGGGATCACGTAGGGCAGTCACTCGCGGGACGCGGAGGCCTCCTGTGTACGGAAGTCGAAGTCCTCCCGAGCGTTCTCGATGTCGTCCATGTGCTCGCGCCGCCGGGAGTCAGCGTGTTGGCACCGGCGGCCCGTAGGAGAGGTCCTCGCACGCGTCGTCGGCGGCGGTGCGCGGCCGGACCGCCGGGACGGAGGTGGGCGGCGTCTCGGCCCTGGTCGTACGGGCCGCGTAGTCGCGGCCGAGGACGAGGTTCACGTCCGTGCCGTCCCCCTCGCTCGGGCCGCTCGTCGGCAGCAGCCGAGCGTGGGGGAACAGCGCGGCAAGGGCGAACGCGGCGGCCTGCGAGCCGGGAGCGTAGGTGATCGTGGTGGTGGCGACATCGGCTGTCCCGGCGTCGACCACGTCGCCGACGGTGAACCCGACCGTCTGCAGTTGAGTCGCGGCGGCCCGGGCGAGGCGCGGAATGCCGGTGCCGTTGTAGACGGCGACCTGCGTGCCCAGGCCGGGCCCCGGGGCGCGGTTGTTGCTCACCCCTCCTGCCGGGGCGCGCGGAGCTGTCAAGGGGCGGTTGCCACCGGAGGGTTGCTCTCCACCCGACGGTGCGACGGCGCCCACCGGGCGGTCGGCTCGTAGCGCTGCCCACACCCGGCCGGCGGCCGGCCGGACGAACGCGACCTTCGTCCGGCCGGCGTAACGGGACGGCACGGTGACGAACTCGATGTCGTGCAGCCTCAGGTGGCGTAGGGACATGGCGAAACCGATCAGCTTCGGCGCGGATCCGAGTGCGGGGTCGACCGTGAGAGCTCTGGTGGCCGCTTCGGCAAGTGGCGCCAGCGTCCTGGGATCGATGCCAGACCCGCGGATCTTCCTGGCCAGGGCGGCGAGGAACGCCTGCTGGCGTTTGATCCGGCCGATGTCGGAGCCGTCGCCGATGCCGTGGCGAAGACGTACGTAGTCGAGGGCGCGGCGTCCGGACACGGTCTGCATGCCCTTGGCGAACAGCAGGCTGCCCCGGTCAGGAAGATAGGGGTTCAGGTCGCCGGCGTACACGTCGTTGGGCACGCACACCCGGACCCCGCCGACCGCCTCCGTGATCGCGGCGAAGCCCTCGAAGTCCACGACGACCGTGTGGTCGATGCGAAGACCGGTCAGCTTCTCCACGGTGTTCTGGGTACACGCCGGGTTGCCCTCGGCAGTTGATCCGGTGTTGAACGCGGCGTTGAACATCGCCTGCCGGCGTGGTGCCGCCCAACCGCCGTCCGGCAGCCGGCACCGGGGAATGTCGACCAGGGCGTCGCGCGGGATCGAGACCGCGACGGCACGCCTGCGGTCGGCGTACACGTGCACCACGATCGCGGTGTCGGAGCGGCCCGCCGCCTGGGTGCCGCCGGCAAGCCGGTCGTTCCCCCCGGCCCGTGAGTCCGAGCCGATCAGCAACAGGTTCACCGGAGTGGCCCCGGCTCGGCCGGGTTTGGCCGGCGGCGGGCGATCGGTGTCGATTCCCCGTCCGTCGAAGGTCCGGAGGTTGTCGCTCAGCCGGGTCACGACCGCACGGGCCGCCGCGCCGGCTGCGACCATCACCATCACGAGCACCAGCCCGACCAGGCAGCGGCGCCGCCGGCGGGTGCTGGCGGAGCGGTACTCCCGCGCGACGCCGCCGGACATCCCCGAACCCCCGTACCGTCGCGATCGTTCCGCCCGATTCACGCTTCCTGGACCGGGCCCTGCTGACAGGGTCGCATCGTCGCCGAGGTGTCGTGCATCTATGCGTGCATCGCCTTCCCGCACAGGGGTGAACGTGCAGGACCTGCCGCCGGACCCGCCCGGGACAGGGCCGTTCGGCAGTCGTTCGACGCACTCCCGGGGGACACTGGGCGGGTGGTCCTGGGCGATCCGAAGGCGGCGTACGAGCGGCTGCGAGCCGCGCACCTGCACGTCGTGCGCGCCTCGCTCGCCGATCATGTGGCGCGGCTGGCGTGGCCACGCGAGCGCATCGATCTCTACCGGACCGAACGGCTGCGGTCGCTGCTCGGTGTCGCCCGCGAGCGTTCGGCCTTCCATGCCGCTCGGATCGGTGACCTCGATCCGGCCACGGTCACCGTCGAGGATCTCGCCCGCCTGCCGGTGATGCTCAAGCAGGACGTTACAGACGAGTGGGACCGGATCGTCACCGTGCCCGACATCGACCTTGCCGGTGCGGAACGGGTCCTTGCCGACCAGCCGTGGTTCTCCTACACGCCCACGGGCCTGCAGGTGTTCAGCTCGGGTGGCTCCAGCGGTGTGCGCGGGGTGTACGTGTGGGACTGGGACCAGTTCGCCACCTTGGCCTGTCTCGCCTGGCGGTGGCAGACCCGAGCCGAGCATCCGTCGGGCACTGGCGGGGGAGGCGGTCAAGCGCGGCTTGCGGTGCTCGAGGCCGGCGAACCACCCCATGCCAGCACGCCGCTGTTCGACGTCGCCACCCTGCCGTGGATGGAGACGTTCGTGGTCCCCGCGGCGGCGCCGTTCGAGCAGGTACTGCACGCGGTGGCGCAGGTGCGGCCGACACATCTGGTGGGCTATGCGTCGGTGGTCGGACGCCTCGCCCGGGCAGTGGTCGCAGGGGAGCTCGACATCCGCCCCGTACGGGTGAGCACGAACTCCGAACCACTCGGCGAGGAGGACCGCGAGGCGATCGACGCCGCCTGGGGCGCACCCCTCCACAACCTCTGGGGATCCACCGAGATCGGTGTCCAGGCGGTCGGTTGCGGTCTGGGCGAGGGCCTGCACATCAGCGAGGACGAGGTGATCCTCGAACGCGTGGACGCTGCCGGGAAGCCCGTCGGGCCGGACGAGCCGGCCGTCCGCACGCTGGCCACCGGCCTCGCCGGCCGCACATTTCCCTTCATCCGTTACGACCTCGGCGACGAGGTCACGCTGCTGCCCGGACGGTGCGAGTGCGGGAGCGCGATGCGCCGGGTCGCCGACATCGCCGGCCGCCGCGACGACGACTTCCGTTACGGCGAGCAGTTGGTCCCGGCAGCCGCGTTCCGGCACGTGCTGGGCACCGATCCGCGCATCTCGGAGTACCAGGTACGCCAGACTGCAACGGGCGCGGACGTGCTGGTGGTCGGATCGCCCGACGTGACGGCCGTGGTCACGGCGCTGGGCGAGTCACTGCGGCCGTACGGCATCCCTGCCGCCACGATCACGGTGCACGCCGTCGAGGAGATCCCGCGCACCGCCGCGACCGGAAAGCTCAGGCGGTTCGTCGGCCGCCGGCGGTCGACCGGGTAGCCGGGGCTCCTGGCCGCTCGGTGCGTACGGCGTCAACCTCCGCTTGCGAGCTCGGCCGGCAGCGGCCGGGCGTGCAGGACGGTGAGGGCGGAGACCGCGCGGGTGAGAGCGACGTACAGCCGGTTCAGCCCTCGTGGCTCGGCGTCGACGATCGTCGCGGGCTCGACCACGACCACACCGTCGAACTCCAGGCCCTTGGCCAGCGAGGCGGGCACGCACACGAGCCGGAAGTGTTCCAGGGCGTTCTCGGTGTCGCCGAGCATGGCCGGTGTCAACCCGGACTTGTCGAGGGCCGATCGCGTCGGGTCGGCGCGGAGGTGGTCGAAGATCCTCCTGATCTCCCCGTCGGCGGCGATGACACCGATCGAGCCCGCGCGGCCACCCTCCTCGTCGATCCGCAGGCAGGCGTGGAGGACGTCCTCGGCAGCCACTGCCGACCCGGCGGTCGCGGTGATCTCGAGTCCGCCCGCGGCTCGCCGGAGGCTGACCGGCTTGGCGAGGTCCGGCTGCAGTGACGGGAGGAGTCTCGCGGCGTACTCGATGATGGCAGCCGGGACCCGGAAGCCCCGGGTGAGCTCCACGATCTCGCTCGCCTCGCCGGAGCCGAGTTCGGCCAGGACGCTCTGCCAGGAGGTGGAGGCGTACGGCGTGGTGGCCTGGGCCAGGTCGCCGAGCACGGTGGCCGTACGGCACCGCCGGCCGAGCGCCCGAAGCTGCATGGCGGACAGGTCCTGCGCCTCGTCCACGACCAGGTGGCCGCGGCGGGGTTCGCGTTCGAGGAGTTCGCCCAGCTCGTCGAGGAGGACCAGGTCCGCCTCGGACCAGCGGGCCGACTTCACCGAGCGGTACGGCTTGCGCCAGAGCAGTGCCTTCCGCTCCTCCGGGGTGAGGTCGTCGCCGGCCGCCTCGGCGAGGAAGTCGGCGTCCGACAGCAGCCGGTGCAGTACCTGCTCCGGCGTACGCTGCGGCCAGACCTGGTTGAGAATCTTCCGGACCGGGGCCGACCTGGCCACCGCGTTCTGGGTGCGGTCGTCCGGGGTCCCACCGCGTTGTTCCATCCGCAGCAGCACCGCGTGCGCCAGCCGTTGTGCGAGCGTGGTGCGGCCGGGGGCATAGCGGGTGGCGGTCTCCACCACACCCGCGGCGATCTCGCGCACTTCGTAGTCGGGCACCCGGAAGCGGTTCGCGCCCTTGCTGTAGACCAGCGCCTCGATCTCGTCCCCGACCTCCACACCCGACCACAGTGCGCGCCGTAGCACGGCCGCCATCCGGGCGTCGCCCTTCACGGTGACCGTGACGGTCTCCTCCTCACCTTCGGCGATCGGATGGTCGGGGTAGTAGCGCCGGATCAGGTCCGGGAACGTGAGCTGCTGGACGAAGACCTCGCCGAGCGCCGGCAGCACGTGCCGGATGTACTGCAGGAACGAGCGGTTCGGTCCGATGATCGCGATCCCGCCGTCACGGGCCAGCCGGGTGCGTTCGGCGTAGAGCAGGTAGGCGACCCGGTGCAGGCCGACCGCCGTCTTGCCGGTGCCCGGCGCTCCCTGCACGCAGATCGTGGTGTCCAGCGGCGCCCTGACGAGTACGTCCTGGTCGGGCTGGATGGTGGCCACGATGTCGCGCATCGGTCCCGACCGCGGCCGCTCGATCTCCGCGGTCACCAGCTCGGAGAAGCCCTCCGCCGCGCCGGCCTGCGCGCTGCTCACCGGCTCGTCCTCGTACGCCGTCACGTCCACGAAGCCCTCGGGCCCGGGCTCGTGGGCGAAGCCGTGCCGGCGGCGGACCAGCACCTGCTGGGGATCGGCGGGCCCGGCCCGGTAGAACGGCATCGCGACCCGGGCGCGCCAGTCGATCACCAGCGGTGTGCCGTCGGGTTCGCGGATGTGGCGGCGGCCGATGTAGATCCGGTCGACCTCACCGTCGGGGCTCGGTACGCGGCCGGCGTGGTCGGCGTGGTCGAACACCGCGCCCGGCTCACAGTCCAGTCGCCCGAAGAACAACGGGATCTTCGGCAGGTCGAGCAGAACCTCGGCGCGGTGCTCCCGCGACCACTCGTAGAACTTGTTGTCCCAGTAGCTGTCGGTGCCGGAGTTGACGATGACCGGCGTCTCGGTGTCGACCACCTCGCCGTGCATGCGTTCCAGGGCGGCCCGGGCCACTCGCAGGTGCGCGCGTTCGGCGGCCAGTTCCGGGTCTACGGCGGGGTCGGACGGAGCAGGGAATTCGGGGGATTCGGACGGGGCAGCGACGTTCGACGAGGCGGAGGGGGTGGACGGGGCAGGGGCCATGAAGGAGCCTCCACGATGGTTGTCAGGCACTCGTCAGCAGTGGGCGCGGGCCCCCGCTCCAGGGCCGCCCTCGAAGGGGCGGCGCAACCGGCTCGGTTCGGTCCCTGCTCTCCGGCACTACTGTCCGTACGACAAGCCATCGCACGCTACCAGCGCGCCCCGGCGAGCGGAAGCCGTTTTCCCGCTCGTGGCCGCCCGGCCGGGATTCCGGGGTGACCGGGCTCGTGCCGTGCGCCTAATCTGCCCGATGGCAGCCCGGCACCTGCGAAGGTGCCCCAGGGTATGACCCCGCCCGGCGAGATTTGGTGGGCCAGCTCTGCGCCTCGCGCATTGACGCTGCCCGGTCCGAACCCTCAGCGAAATCTCGAAAGCGGTGCCACCCGTGACATCGATTCACGCCTCCCCCGACCGACCCGCGGTGATCTCGGCAGCCGGGCTCACCAAGACCTACACCTTCCACGACCAGGGCGCCGGGCTGGCCGGCGCGGTCCGCAGCCTCGTCCGGCGCAGGTACCAGACGCGCCTCGCTGTGGACGGCATCGACTTCACGATCGGACGCGGCGAGGTCGTCGGCCTGCTCGGGCCGAACGGCGCCGGCAAGACCACGACGCTGAAGATGCTGTCCGGTCTGCTCTACCCGACCTCCGGTGAGCTGGAGGTTCTCGGGCACACACCGTCCCGGCGCCGCCCGGACTACCTCCGCCGGATCGCGCTGGTGATGGGCCAGAAGACGATGCTGTGGTGGGACGTTCCGGCGATGGAGAGCCTGCTGCTGCACAAGGAGATGTACGACCTGTCCGCGGCGGAGTTCGGCCGCAACGTCGACGAACTGGCCGACCTGCTCGAGGTGCGCGACCTGCTGAACGTCCAGGTACGCAAGGTCTCCCTCGGCGAACGGATGAAGCTCGAACTCATGGCCGCACTCGTCCACCGGCCGGAGATCCTCTTCCTGGACGAGCCGACGATCGGCCTGGACGTGGTGGCCAAGGCCCGTGTCCGGGCGTTCCTCGCCGAGGTGACCCGGCGCCACGGCACCACGATCCTGGTCACCAGCCACGACATGGACGACATCGAGGCGCTCTGCTCCCGGGTGATGGTCATCGACCACGGTCGGCTGCAGTACGACGGAAGCCTGAGTGGGCTCGTCCACGCCGCACGCCCGCGCAAGCTCGTCCGGGCGACGTACGCGCGGGCTGTCGACGCGAGCCGGCTGACCGGCCTGGAGGGTGTCGCGGTCGCGAGTGGCGGCTCGGACCTGACCGTGTCGCTGGAGGTCGAGCGGGAACACACCGGGGAGCTTCTGGAACGGCTGACCAGGCTCGGCCCGCTGGTGGACCTCGACGTCGCGGACACCGACATCGAGGAGATCATGCGCGACCTGTTCCTTCGTCGCGGCACGGTCGGCGCTGAGGCCACTGGCAGGGCCGGCACCGAGGCCGTCGGCAAGGGGGAGACGCGATGAACCGGTTGCTGCTCACCGTCCGGCGCAATCTCCGGATCATGCGGCGGATGACCGCCGCCCACGTCGCCATGTCGCTGACCTACCGCGGCGAGTGGGTCGTCTTCATGGCGGCGAACATCAGTGTGCCGATCATCTCCCTGCTCATCTGGCGTACGGCGCTCGCCAACGGCGCGCAACTCCCGGTTGACGAGCACTACCTCACCACGTACTTCGTGTTGCTGAGCATCGTCACGATGGCCACCTCGTCGTGGATGACCGGCTTCCTGTCCAGGGACATCAGGCTCGGTCGGCTGTCCAGCTGGATGGTGCGGCCCGCGTCGTTGCTGCTGGACTTCGTTGCCAACAACCTCTCGGAGAAGATCCTCAAGACCTGCGCCCTGGTGCCCATGGTCGGTGTGCTGTGGTGGATCTTCCGTGACTCGATGAGCGTGCCGTCCGGGCCGGGCCACCTCGCGGTGTTCGCGGTCAGTGTCGTGCTCGCCGCTGTCCTGGTGTTCACGATCGACATCCTGGTCGCCGCGCTGACGTTCTGGATGGACGACGTGACGGCGCTGCACCAGGCGCGGCTGATCATCGCGAACGTGCTCTCCGGCGCGATCGTCCCGCTGGCGCTGATGCCGGACTGGTCGCGCGGGTTCGTCGACCTGCAGCCGTTCCGCTACACCGTGTCGTTCCCGGTCGAGATCGTCGCCGGCCACCTGTCGAACACGGAGATCCTCACCGGCCTGGGCGTTCAGCTCGGCTACGTCGTCGGGTTCGGCGTCCTCGCTCGGCTGGTCTGGGCGGCCGGGATCCGCGGATACTCGGCGGTGGGCGCATGACCCCGAAGCCGGTACCGACACCGACAACGGCAACGACTCGTACGTACGCCGATCCCAGGGAACCGATCGACCGGACCTGGCTGCGGAGGCAGACACGGCATCTGCGGCTGTGGCGGCGGTTCCTGGCACAGGCGATCGTGCGCGAGACCCACTACCGCGCGCACTTCGTGACCACGCTGGCCGTCGGAGTGGTGCAACTCGGCCTTGCGCTCGTCCCGATCCTCCTGCTGTACGGCTACACCGACGACATGCGCGGCTGGTCGCAGGCACAGGTGCTCACCCTCGTCGGTGTGTACCAGGTCGTGACGGGAGTGCTCGCGGCGTTCGTGGCGCCCAACCTGCAACGGATGACGACCTACATCACCGAGGGCGAACTCGACGTGGTGCTCGTCCGCCCTGTCTCCAGCCAGTTCTACCTGACGCTGCGGTGGATCAACGTCGCCGAACTCGGCAACGTGGTCAGCGGTCTGGTGCTGCTGGTGTTCGGCCTGGTCCGTTCGGGGGCAAGCCCGAATCCGCTGCAGATCGCGCAGGCGCTCGTCCTCGCCGCCTGTGGAACCGTACTGCTGGCCTGCGTGTGGTGTGCGATGTCGTTCGCCGCGTTCTGGATCCAGTCGGTGAACCCGATCGGCATGCTGTACACCAGCCTGGCCGAGTCGGGCCGATATCCGCTGGTGTTCTTCCCGTTCGCGGTCCGTACGTTTCTCACGTTCGTGTTCCCGGTGGCGTTCGCGTCGACGCTTCCGGCGCAGGCGCTGCATGGCGGCGTCGGCCGGCTGCCGGTGGTGGGAGGCGTCGTGCTCGCCGCGGTCGCGGTGACGCTCGTCCGCCTGCAGTGGCGGCGCGGCCTGCGTTCCTACGCCAGCGCCAGCAGCTAGGGCAGATCCCGAACGTCCGGCAGGTCGTCCGGAGTCAGTACGGACAGTTTCTCCAGCGCGCGTACGAAGGTGGTGCGTTCGGCGGGGGTCAGGGCGGAGAGCAGGCGCTCCTCCGCGGCCCTGATCTCCGCCCGGGCCGCCCGGCGGACCCGGCGGCCCTCGTCCGTGATCTCCAGCAATCGAGCACGGCGGTCGTTCGGATCGGGCGTACGCGAGATCAGCCCGGCGGCCTGCAACTCGTCGAGGGTGCCGATGATCCGGGTCTTGTCCGCCCCGATCGCCTCCGCCAACGTGGCCTGGGTGCGCACCGGTCCGTCGTCCAGGGCCGTGAGCACGCTGTAGCCCCACATCGAGACCTCGTGCGCGGCGAGGATCGGCAGCTCGACCGCGATGAGCAACCGCAGCACCGGATGCACCATCGCCCCGAGGTCGCGGCGGTCGCTCTCGCGGTGGGCGTTCCCGCGGCGTGCCCCCTCACGACGTGCACTGTCGCGGTCGCCGCTGTCACGGCGTCTGCCTGCCCGGTCGGTCACGTGCTCGAAGATAACAGTGGCGCAATGATGTGCTCTCGCATACGATACGCGCATGTCTATTAATCAGGAGAACTCGACCACCCGGTCACCGGGCGGTTCCGCAGACCTCGTCGCGCTCGACGCGCACGCGGTCGGTGTCAGCATCGATCTCGTGGCGCGAGCCACGCCGGCGGACCTGACCAGACCGACACCGTGCGCGGAATGGACGCTGGAGGGGCTGCTCACCCACATGGCCGTCCAGCACAACGGCTTCGCCGCCGCGGCGCGGGGCGAGACCGACCCGGGGGTCTGGGAGGTGAGCTCCCTCGGCGACGATCCGTTCGGCGCCTACCGCGACTCCGCCGAACGCGTGCTGGACGCGTTCGCCGCGGAGGGGGTACTCGACCGGATGTTCCTGCTCCACGAGTTCCGCGAGGAGCCGTTTCCCGGCCACCAGGCGATCAGCTTCCACCTCGTCGACTACGTGGTGCACTCCTGGGACGTCGCGAAGGCGCTGGGACTGACCCCGAACCTGGCCGCGGCGGCGGTGGAGGCGGCGTACGAGATCGCGCAGATGGTGCCGACCGGCGAGGCCAGGCTGGTACCCGGCGCAGCGTTCGGCCCGGAGGTTGCCTTCAGCGGCGGATCACGCCTCGACCAGGTGGTCGCCCACCTCGGCCGCTCACCGAACTGGCCGGCCTGACACCCGCCCTCACAGGTCGAGGTCGACCACCACCGGGGCGTGGTCGGAGGGGCCCTTTCCCTTGCGGGCTTCACGGTCGACGTAGGCGTCGGTGACGGTCGAAGCCGCCGGCCGGCTCGCGTACACCAGGTCGATCCGCATGCCCTGGTTCTTGTGGAACATCCCGGCGCGGTAGTCCCAGTAGGTGTACGGCGTTCCGTGCTTGAGAGCGCGCGCCGGTACGTCGTCCAGCCCGAGTGCGCGAAGCTCCGCGAGCTCGCGGCGTTCGTCGTCGGTGACGTGGGTCGATTCGGCGAACACCGACGGGTCCCAGACGTCGTCGTCGGTGGGCGCGACGTTGAAGTCCCCGGCGACGACGAACGGGTCACCGGAACGCACCTCTGGTTCGAGGGCGGCGCGCAGTGCGGCCAGCCAGCGCAGCTTGTACGGGAACTGCGGGCTGTCGAGTGACCGCCCGTTCGGGACGTAGACGGACCACACGCGCAGCGGCCCGCAGGTCGCGCCGATCGCACGGGCCTCGGGCACGGATCGGCCCGGCACGTCGACGAGAGTGGGGTCGCTGTCGGCCGGCGCGGGTGCGAGCGGCTCGCCGGGGAAGCCGCGGGAGACCTCTTCCAGCCCCACCCGGGACAGGATCGCGACGCCGTTCCAGCGCCCCTCGCCGTGAGCCGCCACCTCGTAGCCACGCTCGATCGCACCCTGACTGGGGAAGGCGTCCCCGGCGACCTTGGTCTCCTGCAGGCACAGCACGTCGGGCTCGGCGAGGTCGAGCCACTCGTGCAGCCGTGGTAGCCGCGCGCCGACCGAATTGACGTTCCATGTCGCGAATCTCATAGGTACGCGTTATACCCCTTCCGGGTGGCCCATCCGCCTCCGTGGCAGGTTCGCCGATGGCCGCCGTGAGGCGAGGCCGTCTCCCCGGACGCCTCACCGAACTGTTATTGACTAACTAGTGATAGTCGATAACACTTCCTGCATGTGCTCTGAAGTTGAGGTTGCGATCGCGGGTGCGGGCCCGACCGGGCTGGCTCTTGCCTGCGGGTTGCTTGCCAACGGTGTCTCCGTTCGCGTACTGGACAAGGCGCCGGGTCCGGCGGCCACCTCCCGCGCGCTCGGGCTGCAACCACGCGGCGCGGAGGTGCTCGACCACCTCGGCGCCCTCGGTGACCTGGCCGACCGCTCGGTGCGGATCGGCCGGATCGCGATCCACGTGGGCGGCTCCCGGGTGGGGACACTGGAGGTCGGACGGCCGACCCCGCTGGTGACCAGGCCGGGCCTCCTCGTCTCCCAGGCCGAGGTGGAGGCTGCCTTGCGTTCGCGCCTGCGTGACCTCGGCGGCTCGGTGGAGTGGGGCCGGGAGGTGGCTGACGTCACCCAGGATCGCGAGGGCGTCGTTGTCGCGACGGCCGCGCGGGGTGGCACGAACGCCGCGCAGGAGAAGTTCCGGGCGTCCTGGGTGGTCGGCTGCGACGGCGCGCACAGTCAGGTCCGAAAGCTGGCAGGCATCGGCTTCCCGGGGGTCGCGCTGATCGAGCGGTTCCTGCTGGCGGACGTTCAGGCCGATCTCCCGATCCCGCGGGACGAGGTGGCGGTGTGGCTTCGCACCGACCAGATGCTGGGGGTGTTCCCGTTGCCGGGCGCGGACCTGTGGCGGCTGATGGCACCGGCCGAACCACTCCCGGCCGCAGCCACGGGCGAGGAGGTGGTGCCCGCCTTGCTCGCCTCCTGGTCCGGCCACACCGGGCTCGCCGCCCCGGCGGTGAAGAACGTCGTCTGGACCTCGACGTTCCGCGTCCACCGGCGACTTGCCGACCGCTACCGGCAGGGGCGGATCATGCTCGCCGGAGACGCCGCACACATCCACAGCCCACTCGGCGGGCAGGGGATGAACACCGGGCTCGGTGACGCGGAGAACCTCGCGTGGAAGCTCGCCCTGGTGGCGCGTGGACGTGCCGACGTCACGCTGCTGGACACCTACGAGAACGAGCGCCGGCCGGTCGCCTCCGAGGTGCTCGACTCCACCAGCGCGATGACCAGGGTCGTCCTGGGCGACAGTGCACCCGCTCGCCTGATCCGGGACGGGGTGTTCGTGCCCGTACTGAAACGCCCCTTCGTCCAACGGCTGATCTGGGAGCAGGCATCACAGCTGAGGATCGGTTATCGGCGTGGTGTTCTGGCTCGAGGAGAACGCCGCCGGGGGTTCGCGGCCCCTCGGCGCCGCCCGCGGGCTGGTGACCGGGTGCCGGACCTGTCCTGCCGGCGCGCCGACGGAACTCCTACCCGGCTGCACGCCGAGCTTGGCGGACGATGGGTTCTGCTGGGATCTCCTACGGTCACCGGGTCGGCCGCCGACTCCGCCGCGTCTCGGCTGGGCGCCGACCTGGTGACCGTCTTGGAGCCGTTGGAGCCGCTCGACTCGTCGGCCGGTGACATCCTTCTCGTCCGCCCCGACGGGCATCTGGCCTGCCGCGCGGACCGAGCCGACAAGGACCCGGCCAGCGCGGCCGAGCGGGTGGGCGCGTGGATCGGCCACGCACTGGAGGGAGGTCGACGGTGAGCACGCCGGGTGCCAGGCGTTCCGGGAACAGTGCGGACGACTCTGGAGGCTCCGGCGACACCGACGACTCCGGCGGCGGCCGGCGGCCTGGCCTGCGTGAACAACGCAAGGCGCGGACCCGCCGCCTGATCCAGGAGCAGGCGCTACGACTGTTCCTCGCCCAGGGGTACGAGTCGACCACTGTCGCCGAGATCGCCGCAGCCGCCGGCGTCTCCCATATGACGTTCTTCCGGTACTTCCCCAGCAAGGAGGCGGTGGTCGAGAACGACGAGTACGACCCCGTGCTCGTCGACCTCATCCAGCGGCGGCCCGCAGGAGAGGGTCCGCTCATCGCGCTGCGCGAGGCGGTCCGGGAAGGGCTGGGACTCGTCTACGCCGAGGACCGGGAGGGTCTGCTGGTGCGCTGCAGGCTGGTGCTGCGCACCCCGGCCCTGCGGGCGAGGATGGCCGGCAACCTCGGCGCCACGGAGGACATGCTCGCTCGTGCGCTGGCCGCCCGGGCACGCACGGACGTCACCCTGGAGATCAGGGTCGTCGCCGCGGCGGCGCGGGGCGCGCTCACCACCGCGATCGCCGCCTGGGTGGACGGGGAAGGTGCCGAGGAACTGCCCGACCTCATTGATCGGGCCTTCGGCGCACTCCTGCAGACGAACGTCAGTGCTCGATCGCGGCGGGGTCGACGCTGAGGAACCCGCCGCCGACGCCGAACAGTCCGGTCAGGAAGCCGACGACGGCTCCGGTGGCGACCGCTTGGGCAGGCACCCCCTTCCTCGGAGGGTTCGCGGAGCATCCGGACGGCGGCGCTGACCATCAGGACGGCGAACCCGCAAGCACGACCCAAGGTGGCAACGGCCGGTTGACAGCGGCGCCACCGAAGGCGGCCGCCGCGCCGGGCAGGCCGAACACCGGGGCGATCCGCCACCGGATCCGCCCGGTCCGCAGACGTGGGACGAGGCCGGTGAGTGCCGAGACGCCCACGACGACCAGCGCGAGCAGAAGCGCCGCGGTCGTCGCGGCGTCACCTCGTGGAGTCCGCGCCGGGTGTCATGCCGCCCGGCTCGTGGGGAGCCGGTCCAGAACCGTCTCGGCGCTGGGCTCGTCACCCCGGTTGTACGGGAGGCGGGCCAGCAGGCGGCCCATCATGCAGTTGTCGGTGAGCCCGGCGAACGTCAGCCCGGCACCGACGAAGGTCGCGAGGGCGAGCATCCACGGCACCACCAGGCTAGTCAGCGTGCCCAGGAGGACGAGCAGGCCCGCGACCAGGCGTACCTGCCGCTCGATCGACCACTGCCTGCGCCCGTAGACGACGTTTCCGCCGGCGGCGGCGTAGGCGGGGACACCGCCGTCCAGGACGAGCAGGCCGTCCATGCCGACGGAGGCGAGACGCTTCCTGGCCTGGTCGGCCCGGATGCCGGACTGGCACACGAGCACGATCCGGTGGCCGAGGCGGTCACGCAGTTGGTGAGCGTGCTCGTCCAGCAGTCGCAGCGGCACGTTGTACGAACCCCTGATGTGCGCGGACTCGAACTCCGCGGGCGTGCGGACGTCGACGACCGTCACAGCGTCGGAATCGGTGCCGACGTGGCCTGTGCCGGCCAGCCAGCCGGCGACGGTCGGGGCGTCGACCTGATGGGTTGCCCGGGTCATGGGGTTCCTCACGGGTTCTCGGTGTCAAGACCGGCTTTGCGGGCCGAATCGTAACCGTCGTCGTCGATGAGTACGACCCGCCGGCCCGGCCGGTCGAGGGCCGACGCTGCGATCGACGGGCGGTAACCGGAACCGCAGTAGACCCAGACCTCGCTCTCGGGCACCTCGTCCAGGCGTTCGCCCAGCTCGTGCAGCGGAGTGTGCCGCGACCCGGCCACGCCGCCGGCTCGTCGCTCGTCGTTGCGGCGCGCGGCGGTCGCCTGGGCGCATGAGTCGGTTCGGTAACCGAATAGTTCGGCCACAGTAGTATTGTGATGGACGGCCGCCCGGATGGTTCTGCCGCACGGCCGGCGATCACCTTCTGCGTCGACCCGAGATGAACTGACCGGAAATGAGCTGACGATCCGAATGCCCGTCGCCCTGCGCCCGCACTCCCTTGCCGCCGTCCTCGTTCGTGAGCACCCGCGGCCGGAGCGGGTCCGCAACCACACGCGTGCCTGGTGGCTGGCGGTGGCGACGGTGTGCGGCGGAGCGTTCATGGGTCAACTCGACGCCAGCATCGTGACGTTGACCTACGGCGCACTGCGGCGGGAGTTCACCGCGTCGCTGGCCGCGGTCGAGTGGGTGTCGGTGGCGTACCTGCTCACGTTGGTGGCGTTGCTCGTCCCAGTCGGCAGGCTCGCGGACGCCCACGGCCGAAAGCTCTTCTATCTCTACGGTTTCGTCGTTTTCACGATCGCGTCGGCCGCGTGCGGGCTGGCGCCGTCGCTCATCGCCCTGATCGGGTTCCGCGTACTGCAGGCGGTGGGCGCGGCGATGCTGCAGGCCAACAGCGTGGCGCTGATCGTCACCAGTGCACCGCGGGAGCGGATGCGCATCGCGCTGGGTGTGCAGGCCGCGGGGCAGGCGCTGGGGCTGGCCCTCGGGCCGACCGTGGGCGGAGTGCTGGTGACCACCCTCGGGTGGCGGTGGGTGTTCGGTGTCAACGTCCCCGTCGGTGCGCTGGCACTGGTCGCCGGGCACTACCTGCTGCCGCGCACTCGCGTACGCCACCACACGATCGGTCGGTTCGACTGGCCGGGCTTCGTGCTGCTGGGCGTGGCGACCACCACGGCGCTGCTCGGCGTGTCGGCCGCGTCCGGGTTCGACCTCCCGCTCGCCGCGGTGGTGGGGCTGTTCGCGGTGGCAGTCCTCTCCGGAGTGGCGTTCGGCCGGCGGCAGCGTCGTGCCGCCGAACCATTGGTGGACGTGACGCTGCTGCGCAACCGCGCCGTGTCGTGGGGGCTGCTCGGTGCGATGTGCGGCTACCTCGTGCTGTTCGGTCCGCTGGTGATGGTGCCGGTCGCGCTGACCGCCCAAGGTGTTTCCGAACTCACCTCCGGGCTCGTCCTCACCGCGCTGCCGGCGGGGTTCGCCCTGGCCGCTGCCGTGGCCGACCGCGTGCTCCCGCCGGGCCTCGGCGGCCGGGGCCGGGCGACCCTCGGCCTCGCGACCTGCGGCCTCGCCCTGGCAGCCATGCTCGTCGTACCGTTCACGCCCGGTTTGCTGGCACCGCTGCTGGGGCTGGTCGGGCTGGGCCTGGGGATCTTCACGCCGGCCAACAACGCCACGATCATGCGCGCCGTACCGACGCGTTCGTCCGGGACCGGCGGTGGGCTGGTCAACATGGCCCGTGGCCTGGGTACCGCGCTCGGGGTGGCGCTGGTGACCCTGGCGTTCCACCTCGCCGGACCGGCCGCCGGTGCTGTGGGAGAGTACGGTGCCGTGGTGGTGCTGCTCCTCGCCACCGCCGTCGCGGTGATGACCGCCTGCCTCGCACGCGAGGAGCCGTCGAGGGCCCAGGAGTAGCTAGGGTTTGGGGCATGCCGTCGCAGCCGTCCCAGGAGCGTCCGCCGCCGACCGTCACCTCCGACGCCCGGCAGCTCACCGAGGCTGTCACCCGGCTGCGGCGCGCGTTGCGTTCGTCCATACGTACCGACTACCCGTGGGAAGCGCTGCCCATGGCCCAGGTCGAGCTGTTGCAGGTGCTCGCCGAGCACTCACCGGCCCGGACCGGAGACCTCGCGGCTCGCCAGCGACTGGCGCCGAGCACGGTCAGCACCCTCGTCGGGCAGATGATGGCGGCCGGACTGATCACCCGGGAGGTCGACCCGCACGACCGTCGCGCGTCCGTCGTCAGTCTCACCGATGCCGGCAGGGCGGAGCTCGCCTCCTGGACCCAGGCGCACGAACGCCGGCTGGACGCCGCCCTCGGCGCGCTGCCGGAGAAGGATCGGGCGAAGGTACGCGCGGCCCTGCCGGCGCTGTTCCGGCTCGTGGAACACCTCGACGAGACCGCCCGAGCAGACGGGTGACTCGACGGGGACAAGAATGCGTAGGGACAAGGATGCAGGGTGACGACTCGGAAGGAGACAGCCGTGCCCGAGGAGATCCTGGTCACCGGTGGCACCGGACTGCTCGGCCGGCTGGTGGTCCAGCACCTGCTCGACGAGGGCGCGCGGGTGCGGGTGATGAGCCGCCGTCCTCGGCCGGCCGACGATGCTTCGCCGTACGCCTGGGCGACCGCGGACCTGCGATCGGGTGCGGGCGTGGCGGAGGCCGTCGCCGGGGTGGCCGCGGTCGTGCACTGCGCGACCGCGTTCGGCCGGCAGGCTGAACTCCAGTTGGTACGCACGCTTGTCGAGGCGGCCGGCCGGGGCGGATCACCCCACCTGTTGTACACCTCCATCGTCGGCGTCGACCGCATTCCACTGCCTTACTACAAAGGGAAACTGGCGGCCGAGCAGCTCGTCCAGCAGTCCGGTCTTCCGCACACCGTCCTGCGCGCGACGCAGTTCCACGACCTGCTGCGGACGGTCTTCGCCGCGGCCGCGACAGCGCCGGTCGTGATGCCGGTCCCCGACTTCCGCTTCCAGCCTGTCGACGCCGGCGAGGTGGCCGCCCGGCTCGCCTCGCTCGCGGTCGGCGAGCCTGTCGGCCGCGCGCCGGACTTCGCCGGTCCGGAAGTACGGCAGGCGGGTGAGTTCGCCGCTGCGTACCTGCGAGCGAGCGACCGTCGCCGGCGCATCCTTCCGGTACGACTTCCGGGCAGGACCTTCCGCGCCTACCGGTCCGGTGCCCATCTGGCCCCGGACCAGACGGTCGGAAAGGTCACCTTCGAGGACTACCTCGCCGGCATCCCCGACGTACGGGGCCGCTCGTATCGTCAGCGGTGACTTCAGCGCGGTGGGGCGTTTCCGGTGGCGTGGTCGACGTACGGGACGATCGTCGCCACGACGGTGAGCGCCAGGCCCCGTACATCGCCACGACGGCCCGGGGGGCAGTGGGCTCGGCGGCGGAAGTCTTGCCAGAGAAGGTGCACCGCTTCCGCGCGACGGTTCGTCGACGGACTGCTCACCCGGGCCACGTCAGGTCGAAGGTCTCGGGAAACAAGGGGGTCCTGACAATGGCGGCGGACCCGGCGGAAGGACTGGACGCGGACGGGTTCATCACCACCGGCGCCGACCTCGCCAACGTCCGCGCGCCCTACGATGCCGTGCTGGCAGACGTTCGTACGACAGTCGAGGCGCGACTGGGCTCCGAACTTCACGGGCTCTACCTCTATGGGAGCGTTGCCACCGGCCAGGCCGTCCCGCCCACCTCGGACCTGGACCTTTCGGTGATCCTCACCAGTCCGCGCGGGATCGAGACCTGTCGCCGGATCGGGGAGGAGCTGTCGGCGCGACATCGTTCCGTCGTACGGGAGGTGGGTATCTCGCCAGGCCTGCTGGACGATGTCCTTGCCGAGGGCGACCAGGGTCGGGCGGAGCGCTGCTTCCTGAAGCACTACTGCGTGAACGTTGCCGGGACCGACCTGCGCCCGGATCTCCCGCGATGCCGATCGGACACGGCGATCGCCCGCGGGTTCGTCGGGGAGCTCGCTCCGAGGATCAGACAGTTCACCGAACGACTGGACGCCGCGGTCACCCCGGCCGAGGTGGAGGCGGTCGCGGTGCTGGTCGCCCGTCGCCTGCTGATGGCGGCCGCGGTGGTGTACTCCATCCCCGACCGCACCTGGACCACCGCGCGCGCCAACGGGGCCGGCATGCTCGGCCGGCATCATCCCGCGTACGCGGACCACGCCGCGCGTGCGCTTGCCTGGATCGACCCGAACCTCCCTGCAGATCCGCGGTACGTCCGGCCGACTCGCGAGGACGTCGAGGTTCTGCTCACCGAGGTCGGGGCCGTGGTCGCGCGCGACGTCGAGGAGTACCTCTCGCCGGAGGGCTGAGCGGAGCGGCGTGGCCACGAACGTCCACAGCGTCGATGGCGGCAATGTCGGTACCGCGGGCTTACACTGCTCGCCCTGAACCGTAAATGATCACCCGAGCACGTCGTCCCCAGCAGGAGTTCCGATGCGAGCGGTTCCAGTCGTCGTTCTCGCCGCTGCTCTCTCCGTCGTCGCACCCGTTGCGCCGGCGCTCGCGCTCGCGCCGCCCCCGATCGCCGCGATCGGCATCCCGGGTGAGGATCTGGGCGCCCAGCCGGACGCCGGTGCGGTCGAGGTGCGGTACGCCGACGGCCGTCACCAGATCCTCTACCCGTCCGGCTACCACGCCGGCGACCGTTTCGGTACGGCCGTCGCGGTGCTCGACGTGGACGGCGACTCGGTCTCCGACCTGGTGGTGGGTGCGCCCGGTCGCGACGTGGGTACCGCCGCCGACGCCGGAGCCGTCTACCTCTACCGGGGTTCGTCGACCGGGCTGCGTCCGTGGAAGGTCCTGACGCTGGGCAGCGGCGGGATGCCCGGCCAGTCCCAGCCCGGTGCGGCGTTCGGCTCGGCGCTGTCGTGGTCGGAAGGCTCGAGTACGACACCGCGCGCCCTGACCGTCGGTGCGCCCCGCTGGGACGTCAGCGGCGCCACCGACGCGGGGGCGGTCGCGATCATCTCCCTCACCCAGTCCGCCGACCCGACCGTCGCCGGCACTCTGCTCACCGAGAACTCCCCCGAGCTCGGCAGCTCCGCACAGGCTGGTGACCGGCTCGGCGCCGCGGTCCAGGGACCCGGCGCGCTTGCCGCTCCGGGCAGGACGGTCGACGGCGCGAAGGGCGCCGGCGTCGTCTACGTACGCACCGATCCGGGGGTCCCGGCGTACACCCGGATCAGCCAGAACACCCCGGGCATGCCGGGTGCGGCCGAGGCGGGTGACGGCTTCGGCAGCGCGCTGACCTACGGAGCTCCGAGCGGCCTGTGGATCGGAGTGCCCGGCGAGGACCTCGGCAGCCTGACCGACGCCGGGATGGTCGACACCTTCGGCGACACCGACGAGGACGGCATTCCCGCCGAGCCGGGTCCGGCCTACACGCAGGACACCACCGGCCCGGGCGGACCGGTCGCGGGTTCGGCGGAGGCGGGCGACCGGTTCGGCGCGGCGCTCGCGTCCTACCCACCGAGTGAGGACTCCGACGTCGACGTGGTGCTCGTCGGGGCGCCGGGCGAGGACCTCGGCACGATCCGCGACGCCGGCATGGTGAATGAGATCTGGGGTGGCGGCGGCTCGCTGACGCAGGCGAGTACGGCCGGGATCGAGGAGACCGGTGACCGCTTCGGCTCCAGTCTGCTCGCGGGCAACGGGGCCGGGGGCGACTGGAGTCCGCGCATCATGGTCGGGGCGCCGGGCGAGGACGGCGGCGCCGGTGCCGTCGTGGTCGTCAGCCACGGCGCCGCGATCTGGAAGCAGGTGACCGGAAGTCCCGAGAGTGGTGACGGTTACGGCGCCGCGCTGGACTCCCGCCTCGGCTGAGCCGGTGCGCCGGTACCTGTCCGGACACGTGTTCACGGTGTACGTGATCCACGCGTTCGTGGTGACCGCGACGGCCTACGCCCTCAGCGCGGTCGACCTGCCGACGGCGGTGAAGTTCGTCCTCGCCGCACTCGTCGCGGTGCCTGCCGGCTTCGCGCTCGCCGGCCCGGTCCGCCGGTCCCCGGCCTGCGTCGCGTGCTCTGAGAGGGCTCTGTCGGCGCCGTCGGGTATGAATGGTGCCGCGCTTCCCTCTGCGGACAAGGAGAACTCACATGGCCAAGCTGATCTACTCCGCGCTCGCGTCGCTCGACGGATACGTCGAGGACACGGGCGGTCGCTTCGAGTGGGCCGCTCCCGACGAGGAGGTGCACGCGTACGTCAACGACCTCGAGCGGCCCATCGGCACCTATCTGTACGGACGCAGGATGTACGACACGATGGTGTACTGGGAGACCGTGGACACCAGCCGTCAACCGGAGGTTGCGCAGGACTACACGAAGATCTGGCGGGCGGCCGAGAAGGTCGTGTACTCGCGTACGCTCCAGGGCGCGTCGAGCGCACGGACCCGGATCGAGCGCGACTTCGAACCCGCGGCGGTCCGTGCACTCAAGGAAGCCTCGAGCCGCGACCTCTCGATCGGAGGAGCCGAACTCGCTGCCCAGGCGATCGCCGCGGGCCTGGTCGACGAGCTCCATCTGTTCCTCAATCCGGTGGTCGTCGGAGGAGGCAAGCGGGCCTTGCCCGACGGCGTACACGTGCCGCTCGAGCTCCTGGACGAGCATCGCTTCGGCAGCGGAGTCGTCCACCTCCACTACGCGCTCGGCTGACCGGCCGCCGCCATCCCGATCGCCGACCTGGCTACCACCGGCCGCGCTGGGACGGGACCGGTACGCCGGCGAACTCCAGCAGGTCGGCGTTCAGCTGGTCCTTGTGAGTGGCGGTGAGCCCGTGCGGAGCGCCCGGGTAGACCTTCAGCGTCGCGTCCGCGAGGATCTCGGCGGAGCGTCGGCCGGACGCGTCGATGGGAACGATCTGGTCGTCGTCGCCCTGCACGATGAGCGTGGGCACGTCCATGCGGCGCAGGTCGTCGGTGAAGTCCGTCTCGGAGAATGCCTTCACGCAGTCGTAAGCCGCCTTGAGCCCGACCGTCATGCTCATCAGCCAGAACGCGTCCCGCACGCCCTGCGACACCGTGGATCCGCGCCGGTTCGCGCCGTAGAAGGGAGCGCTGAGGTCCTTCCAGTACTGCGAGTGGTCGGCGGTCACCGCGGCCCGGATCTCGTCGAACACCTCCATCGGCGTGCCCTTGGGGTTGTCCGGCGTCTTGAGCATCAGCGGCGGCACCGCACTGACGAGCACGGCCTTGGCCACCCGGCCCGTGCCGTGGCGGCCGGTGTAACGGGTCACCTCGCCACCACCGGTGGAGTGACCCACCATGACCGCGCCGTTGAGGTCGAGCGCCTCCATCAGCTGGGCGAGGTCGTCGGCGTAGGTGTCCATGTCGTTGCCGTTCCACGGCTGCGACGAACGGCCGTGGCCGCGCCGGTCGTGGGCGATCACGCGGTAGCCGTGCGAGGCCATGAACATCAGCTGGTCGTCCCACGCGTCCGCGGTCAGCGGCCAGCCGTGACTGAAGACCATGGGCGGCCCGGATCCCCAGTCCTTGTAGTAGATCTGCGTGCCGTCGGTGGTGGTGATCGTGCCCATGGCTCCTCCCGGTCCGATGTGTCATCTGCGCGCGCACGTCGAGTCGACCGCCGCCAGAATCTGTCGGGTCACGGCCTGCGGGTGGGATACGAGGGTGAGGTGCGAACCGCCCTGCACGTAGGTGATCCGTGCGTGTGCACGCCGCGCCATCGCCTGTTGCGACTGCGGGGTGATGATCTTGTCGGCGGTCCCGATGACGTACCAGGAAGGGATCTTCTTCCACGCCGCGGCGGAAGACGGTGTGGTGAACGCCTTCATCGCCGCCGGTCGCTGCGCCGCCCACAGGACGTTCGCCGTCGACGCGGGCAGGTCCTGGCCGAACGACCGGCGGAACACGTTCTCCTTCAGGTAGAGCCGGGTGGCGCCACCGGGGTCCTTGGTGCGCGGCACCGTGTCGTACAGACTCCCCGGCGGTCCCGCGAGTGCGGACCCTTTGCCGCTGAGCTGTCCGGTCGACTGGCCGGGCGCCGGCGCGGCCGCGTCGACGTACACCAGCGCCCTCACGTGGGGGTTGCCGGCCGCGGCGTTGGTGATGACCGAGCCGCCGTAGGAATGGCCGACCAGGACGATCGGCCCGGAGACCGTCTTCAGGAAGGCGGCGACACTGGCGGCGTCGGAGTCCAGGCCGTTCAGCGGGTTGGTGACCGCTCGTACGGTCTGTCCCGCCTGCTGCAGGCGCCGGACCTCACCGCTCCAGCTCGACTCGTTCGCCCAGGCGCCGTGCACGAGGACGACGGTCGGCTTGGCGGCACACGCAGATGGCGCGGCCGCGGGCCGCGCCCTTGAGGTCGACGCGTACTCGGCGATCCGGCCGCACGCCGCTGTGGTGAACAGGACCGCCAGCGTGGCGAGCAGGACGACCGGAGCCAGACGCCGGCCGCGGCGTCGGCTCCTGTGGTCCGGTTCCTTCCGGTCGGCGCGGCACGAGGCAATCATCACGCTCAGCGTCGCGCGGCGTGACTGGTGGTCGGAGGGGCCTTGGTCCGTGGATCCGTGCCCCGATTGGGGAGCGGGACGCCCGACGGCATGCGGACCGACGCCGCCCGGTCTGGTGCCGGATCGTGGTGAAAAAGCCGGAATGCGGTGCCGGTACCCGACGTCCCCGAGAAGCGTCCAACTGAAGGTTAGGCTAACCTAAGTCGCGTTCGTCCCACTCGAGACGGGATCACCACATGTCGAGACGTCGCCTCCTCGCCGGCATCGCTGCCGCCACCGCACTGGCCCTGACCGGTTGCTCGACCGGGCCGACGTCCGGCGGTGGGCAGACCCGGGCCGCGGACACCGACACCAAGGCCGACACCAAGGCCGGCACGGCCGCGGCCGAGTCGTTCCCGGTGACGATCAGGCACGCCTTCGGCGAGACCACGATCGAGAGGGAGCCGAAGCGAGTCGCCACTCTCGGGTGGAGCGACCAGGACAACGCGCTCGCGCTGGGGGTCGCCCCGGTGGGGGCGACGAAGCTGACCTGGGGCGGCAACAAGGCCGGCTCGTCGGACTGGTTCGACGCCACCCTGAAGAGCGCCGGCACGAAGGCCCCGGTGAGGTACGACGACTCCGACGGCCCGCCCGCGGAGGAGATCGCCACGCTGCGCCCGGACGTCATCCTGGCCACCAACTCCGGCCTGACGAGGGCGCAGTACGACAAGCTGAGCAAGATCGCTCCGGTGGTGGCCTACCCCAAGGCCGCCTGGACCACACCGTGGCGTACGTCGTTGAAGCTGGTCGGCAAGGCGCTCGGGCGCAGTGAGGCCGCCGACAAGGTGACGGCGGCGACCGAGCGGCGCATCCAGGACGCGCGGGCGAAGTACCCGCAGCTCAAGGGAACGTCGCTGATCTTCGCCTACCTCACCACAACCGACCTGTCCCAGGTCGGGATCTACGCGCCGCAGGACCCCCGGGTGTCGTTCATGCACGACCTCGGCCTGGTGGACGCGCCGGCGGTGGCCACGGCCATCAAGCCGGGCCAGTTCTACGGAACGGTGTCGGCGGAGCGCGCGCCGCAGCTGAAGTCCGACGTCCTGCTCACCTGGTCGGAGAACCCGAGCGACCTGAAGACGTTCATCGACGACAAGCTGATCGGCAAGATTCCGGCGATCGCCGACGGCCGCGCCTACGCCGAAGCCGACAAGCACGTCAGCCTGGCGGTGACCAACCCGACCCCGCTGTCGATTCCGTACGTCATCGAGCACTTCGTGCCGCACGTCGCGAAGGCAGCCGACCGATCGTGACGCAGGTCCTGGCCACGAGCCGGCCGCGTCCGCGGGTGTCGGGGCGGGGCGCCCTGGCTGCCGCTGTCGGGATTTCCGCAGTAGCGGCCGGCGTGTTCGCGGCGTCCGTGCTGGTGGGGTCGAGCGGGCTCTCGTGGGCGGCTGTCCTCGACCCGGCTCACCCGCTGCACGCGGTCTACCAGGCCCGGCTGGAACGCACCGTGCTCGCGTTCGCGGTGGGCGCGGCACTCGGTGTGGCCGGCGCCTGCATGCAGGGGCTGACCCGCAATCCGCTGGCCGACCCGGGGATTCTCGGCGTCAACGCGGGGGCGAGCTTCGCCATGGTGCTGGCGATCTCCTACCTCGGCCTCTCGCAGGTGCACCAGTACCTCTGGTTCGCATTCGGCGGTGCGGCGGCCGCCGCCGTCGTGGTGCACGTGGTCGCGTCCCTGGGCCGCGACGGGGCCGGCCCGCTGAAACTCGCCGTCGCGGGCGCGGCGGTCACCGCCGCGGTGAGCAGTTGGACGTCCGGCGTACTGCTCGTCGACCGGAAGACGATGGAGTCATTCCGGCTGTGGCAGGTGGGCACCGTCGGCGGGCGGGGGTTCGACGTGCTGGCCGCCGGCCTGCCGTTCCTCGTGGCCGGTCTGGTGCTGGCGTTCGCCGGCATCCGGATGCTCGACACGCTGGTCCTCGGCAGCGACCTGGCCCGGGGGCTCGGCCGGCGCGTCTGGCTGGACAAACTCGTGCTGGGGCTGGCCATCGTGCTACTGGCCGGCACCGCCACCGCGCTGGCCGGGCCGATCGCCTTCGTGGGCCTGATCGTGCCGCACGCGGTCCGAGCGGTGACCGGGCCACGGCACGCGCGGGTCGTTCCGCTCAGCGCCGTCGGCGGCGCGCTCCTCGTGGGCCTCGCGGACACCGTGGGCCGGGTCGTCCTCCCACCGACCGAGGTGCAGGTCGGCATCATGACGGCCGTCGTCGGTGTGCCCGTCTTTGTGGTGCTGCTGCGCCGCGGACGGATGGGCGGGCTGTGATGACGCAGGCCGGCACCTGTGCCGTGACGAGGACCGCCGGCGAGACCGCCACCCAGGCAGTACGCCGGGCCCGGCGGATCCCCCGGCGCCGGCAGCGCGTGGTCGTCAGCGGGCTGGCCGGGCTGCTGCTGCTCGCGTTCGCTGCCCGGGTCCTGCTGGGCGACTTCACGATCACGATCCCGGACTTCTTCCACATCCTGACCGGCACGGACATCCCCGGTGCCACCTACATCCTGATGGAGAGCAAGCTGCCGCGGGCGGTCCTCGCGGTGCTGGTGGGTACGGCGTTCGGCACCGGCGGAGCGATCTTCCAGACCATCCTGCGGAATCCGCTCGCGAGCCCGGACGTCATCGGCGTGAGCGCCGGAGCGAGCGCGGCCGCCGTGGTCGCGATCGTGATCCTGGGGCTCGGCGGCCCCGCCGTCTCCCTGGCCGCGGTCGCCGGCGCCGTCGGCGTCTCCGTCCTGGTCCGCTCGGTGGCCGGGAAGGCCGGGAAGGCCGGCGGCTACCGGCTGGTCGTTGTTGGGGTGTGTACGGCCGCCGCGCTGCAGTCGGTGATCCAGTACGTCTTCACCCGCGCCGACGAGTACGACGCACAGGTGGTGCTGCGCTGGCTGACCGGTTCCGTCAGCAGCGCCGCCTGGCCCACCATCGCCGTCCTGGCGGTGCTGCTCGTCCTCCTGCTGCCGACGGCCGGCTGGCTCGGGCGGGGGATGCGGGCACTCGAACTCGGCGAGGACACCGCCGCCGGACTCGGTGTGCCCGGCAGCCGTTCCGACCTGTTGCTCGTGGTCGCGGTGGTGCTGACTGCGTGCGGCGTGGCGGCGGCCGGGCCGGTGGCCTTCGTCGCGTTCCTCGCCGGTCCCATCGCCCGGGCGCTCAACGCCGGGCGTACGACGTTGCCGGGAGCGGCCCTCACCGGCGCCACCATTGTGGTGGCCGCCGACTACGTGGCCGACTACCTGCTCGCCGACATCAACTTCCCCGTCGGGGTCGTCACCGGCGCCCTCGGCGCGCCGTTCCTGCTCTGGCTGCTGGCCAGTGGCCGTACCGGAAGGAGAGCGCAGTGAGCACCGCGGTTCCGTCTGTTCGCCTGCGGGCGGAGGACGTCACGCTCGGGTACGGCGACCGGACGGTCGTGGAGCGGCTTTCCGTACGGATCCCTGACCGTCAGGTGACCGCCGTCGTCGGCCCCAACGCCTGTGGCAAGTCCACCTTGCTCCGCGGCATGGCCCGGCTGATCAGGCCGAGCGGAGGTTCGGTCCTCCTCGACGGTGCCGCCATCCACCACCTGCCGACCAAGGCGGTGGCCCGAACCCTCGGACTGCTTCCGCAGTGGCCGGTGCCCCCGGAGGGTGTGACCGTCGTGGATCTGGTCTCCCGAGGCCGGCATCCCCACCAGGGCCTCCTCGGCCGGTGGTCCGCGGCCGACGAGCGCGCGGTCGTGGAGGCGATGACCCTCACCGGCACCGTCGACCTCGCCGAACGGGTGGTCGACGAACTGTCCGGAGGTCAGCGGCAGCGCACCTGGATCGCGATGGCGCTCGCCCAGGAGACCGACCTGCTGCTCCTCGACGAGCCGACGACCTACCTCGACGTCGCCCACCAGGTGGAGATGCTCGACCTGCTCGCCGACCTCAACCAGCGTCGCGGCGCCACGATCGTGATGGTGCTGCACGACCTGAACCTCGCCACGCGGTACGCGCACAACCTCGTCGCGCTGCGCCAGGGCCGGGTGCTCGCGGAGGGTGCACCCGCTGACGTGGTCACCGAGGACAACGTACGGAAGATCTTCGGCCTGGCCAGCCGGGTCGTCACCGACCCGGTGTCGCACACGCCGCTGGTCGTCCCGATCGGCCGCCACCACCAGGAGACGCGATGACGGCAACCACCGGACGCACCCGCCCCCTGCCCATCATCCTCACCGAGGTGGAGGCGGTACGTGTCGAACGCCTGTCCCCGAGCTTCGTGCGGGTGGAGCTGGCAGGCCCGGAGCTGGCCGAATTCGGGGTACAGGGGGAGCTGTACGACCAGCGCATCAAGCTGATCTTCCCCGGTCCGCGCGGGGCACTGCCCAACCTTGCCGGTGAGGAGTCGTGGTACGCCGCCTGGCTGAACCTCCCCGACGCCGAGCGCGGGCACCTGCGCACCTACACCGTCCGCGAAGTGCGCGGCGCGGGCCGCGACGCGCGGGTGGTGGTCGACTTCGTGCTGCATGGTGACTCCGGGCCCGGCTCGTGCTGGGCGACGAGGGCCCGCGCCGGCGACCGGTTGCTGCTGATCGGACCACGGCGGGGTGAGCGTTTCGGCGGCATCGAGTTCGCCCCCGGTGGACTTCGTGAGGTGCTTCTCGTGGCGGACGAGACCGCGGTGCCGGCGGCGTGCGGCATCCTGGCCGCACTGGACGCGGACTTCGGCGGCGCGGCCTTCCTCGAGGTCCCCGAGTCCGGCGACGTGCTGGACGTCCCCGTCCCCGCCAAGATCAACGTGGTCTGGCTGCCCCGCGACGGCGCGCCGCACGGCCGACGCCAGGTCGCTGCCGTACGCCGTCATCTCGAGCTCGACCCGACGGACGACCTGATCGACGACCGCCAGGTGTCACCCGACCTGTGGGAGACCCCGACGTACTCCTCCTCCGGCGAGCCGATCGAGCCGATGAGTGGCCCGGGGACCGGCGCCGGAGCACGTGACGGCCTCTACGCCTGGATCGCGGGGGAGTCGAAGGTGGTCACCACGTTGCGACGATGCCTGGTCGAGGAGGCCGGCCTCGACCGCCGGCAGGTGGCGTTCATGGGCTACTGGCGGCACGGTGTCGCGATGCGCGGCTGACCGCCGGTCAGTGCAGCACGCGGTAGGTCAGGTGCGTGACCGAACTCTTCGGCGGCGGTGACTCCAGCTGCTGGAGATTCAGCGGCGGGACGCCCTCGAAGAGCCGCGTGCCGGCGCCGAGGGTCACCGGCACGACGTGCAGTCGCAGCTCGTCGATCAGGCCGGCGGCGAGGTACTGGTTGATCGTGCTCGCCCCGCCCTGGATCGACACGTCACGGTTTCCGGCGGCCTCCCGCGCCTGCTTCAGTGCGGACTCGATTCCGTCGGTGACGAAGAAGTACGTCGTACCGCCGTCCATCGGTTGTGGGTCGCGCGGGTGGTGGGTGAGTACGAAGACCGGGACGTGGAACGGCGGGTCGTCGCCCCACCAGCCCTTCCACTCCCGATCCCACTCGCCGCGAACGGGGCCGAACATGTTGCGCCCCATGACGAACGCGCCGGGCGCGGCCACTGCGGTCTGGGCAGCGGCCGCCTGCACGTTCGCGTCACCGCCGGCCCGGTCCTCCTCAGGCGTCTCGAACATGCAGGCGTGCAGCTTGCTCCCCCAGCCGTCCCCGCCGTCGTCACCGAACGGGCGCTGCTCGGTCTGGTTCGGCCCGGCCGAGTAACCGTCGGCCGAGATCGAGAGGTCGCTTGTCACCTTGCTCATTCGCCTGCTCCTCCTCGCGGGCGCGTACTCGCCGCAGGGCCGGCCGGCCGTGGTCGGCCCCGCCTGCGACGCGCTCAGTCCTTCGGGCCGTAGGCCGCGGCGATGTCCTGTGAGCCGTTCCATCGGCTGTAGGTGGGCGACTTCGGCCAGCCGTCGGGCGAGTCCTGCCACTCCTCCTGCCGGCCGTACGGCAGAAGATCGATCAGGCCGAAGGTGTGGCTCAACTGCTCGGTGCCCCGGCCGTTGGTGTGCCAGGTGCGGTAGACCGTGTCGCCGTCACGCAAGAACACGTTGACAGCGAAACCGCCACCGGCCGGCGCGCCGACGTCCTCACCGAACGTGCTGTTGGCGGTGGAGTACCACGTCATCTGGTTTCCGACCCGCCGCTTGTAGGCGAGCGCCTCGTCGATCGGGCCCTGGGTGACGATCACGAAACGGGCGTCGTAGTTGTCCAGGAACTCCAGCCGGGTGAACTGCGAGGTGAACCCGGTGCAGCCGGGGCACTGCCACTCCTCGCCCGGGAACCACATGTGGTTGTAGACGATCAGCTGCGACTTGCCGTCGAAGACGTCGGCGAGCCGGACCGGACCCTCCTCGCCCTCCAGGGTGTAGTCGGGCATCTGGACCGCCGGCAGGTGGCGGCGCTGCGCGGCGATCGCGTCGAGCTCCCGGGTCGCTGCCTTCTCCCGGACGCGTAGCTCGTCGAGGTGGCGCTGCCAGGTCTCGGCGTCGACGATCTTCGGTAGTGCGGTGGCTGTCATGTGGCTCCCCATCGATCTTCGTTCGTGTCCACGGTCCTGTGGCTCGGGGTTGTAGACCGGGTCCGGCCGCCGAACTCATCGGACGGACGCCGTGGAAACCGTCGGAGCGCTCGTGGCGGCTCATCCGGCGTTCCGCGCAGTTCCGGAAAGTAGTCGAATCGCTACCTTATGTGCTACCCGGTGATCGGCGTGTGCGGGCCGGGTGGCATGATCGACCGGCATGGTGGCGATCTCGGTGAGTGAACCGATGGTCAGCGCGGCGGCCGACCCCGGGTCGTTCCAGCGCGGCCGGGACTACTACCTGGCGGGCCGGGTTCGGGAGCTGACGGTCGACGGCGTGGCCGTGTCCGCGATCGTCGATGGCGGGCGCGCCTACCGCGTACGGCTCGACCTGACCCCGGTCGGCCTGGAAGGCCGGTGCAACTGCCCCTTCGGGGCCGAGGGCTTCTTCTGCAAACACTGCGTCGCGGCGGCGCTGGCCTGGCTGGACAGCGCGGGTGCTCCGGTCGATGCTTCACCCGTGAGCAACGGGACGGCCGACCGGAAACAGAACGCCGGCAGGAGCAAGGCCGGCGCGAAGAGCCGGGGCGGGCGCGACCGCCGGTTGCGCAACTTCCTGCTCCGCCAGGAGGGGCCGTGGCTGGTGGAGGAGTTGCTGCGAGCCGCCGGCAACGACCCGTTGCTGCGTGCACGGCTGGAGGTCGCTGCCGGTGTCGACGCCGGTGAGGCGTTCGACGACGCCCACCTTCGCAGCCGCCTGGAGCAGGCGATCGACGCCGGCTACTACGTCGACTACCGCGAGGCGGGGGAGTACTTCTGGGCCGTCGACGAGGTGCTGACCGAGGTGGCCAAGCTGGTCGGGGAGGGCTTTCCGGACGCGGCGAGGGGACTGGCTGCGTACGCGCTGGAGTTGCTGGAAGCGGCAGCCGGCATGGTCGACGACTCCGACGGCGGGCTGCGGCTGGCCATCGAGCGGGCGGAAGGAATTCATCTCGACGCGTGCTCGGCGTCCGCTCCTGACCCGGTGACGCTGGCCGAGTTCCTCGCCGAGCGCGCTCTTCGCAGCGATTGCGAAGTGTTCCTCACCGCCGTGCCCGACTACGTTGCGGTGCTCGGGCCCACCGGGATGGCGAGATACCGCGAACTCGTCCAGGACGCGTGGAACTCCCTGCCGCCCAAGCAGGCCGGCGACCACGGCGGCCACAGGTTCGTCGTCACGTACCTGATGGAACGCCTCGCCGAGTGCGAGGGCGGAACGGACGCGTTGATCGACGTACTCTCCCGAGACATCACCGGTGCGTACGACATTCTCCGGATCGCCGAACGCCTGCACGAGGACGGCCGGGACACCGAGGCACTGGAGTGGCTCGACCGTGGCCTGTCGGACTTCCCGCCGGATCCCCGGCTGCGTGCGCTGGCCGCCGAATGTCGTGTGAACACAGGGGATCGGGCCACCGCGCAGGGCCTGCTGTGGGACAACTTCGCCGAACGCCCCAGCGTGGACGCCTACATCGCTTTGCGGAAGGTGGCGGGAAAGAGGTTCGCCCGTTGGCGCGACCGGGCCCTGAGCGTGCTGCGCGCCAGGCCTGCCGCCGGGCAGCGCGACGACCATCCGCCGTTCTCCGACGGCTACGGGCATTCGACGCTCGTCGAGGTCCTGCTGTGGGAACGCGACGTCGACAGCGCGTGGGACGCGGCCGTCACGGGCGGCTGCCGGATCGAGCTGTGGCTGCAGCTGGCCCGGGCTCGCGCGGAGGGCCATCCTGGCGACGCGATCCAGGTGTTCCGGGCTGCCGCGGACCTGGAGATCGAGAAGAAGGATCGGCGTTCCTACCAGGAGGCGGCCGGTCTCCTGGTGGAGGCGCGCGCTGCGGCCGAGCGCAGCGGTCACGTCGACGAGTCCGACGCGCACCTGCGTGCCCTGCGTACGACCCACAAGGCCAAGCGCGCCCTCCGCGAGGAACTCGACCGCGCCGGCCTGCCCTGACCGCGACCCGGCGCCGCCGACCCACTGGGTGGCTACGTCGAGTCGGCCGTCATCGCGGGCGAGGCCGTCAACGGCGTCTTCCCGTCCGACCACCGGGCGGTGGTCCGCGACCTCCGCTGGCACGACCGCTGAGCGGCGTTCGATCGCGTACGAACGAAGCGCGGTGTGTCAGTCCTCGATGCAGACGCCGATCGCCCCACCGACCGCGGCCCCGATCCCGGCCCCGATGGGCCCCCCGAACCCGAACCCGATTCCGGCGCCGACCAGCGCCCCCGTACCGCCGAACACCGCGTCGCCCGCCTTCAACGACCTCGGTGCCGGCTGGTCACCGTCCGCGGGGCGCTTGGAGACCAGCGAGTTCAGCACGCTGGCCACGGCGACCGCGGCCGGGCTCGAACCCTGGTCGAGCACGAGGCCCTGGTAGAACGCCTGCACTCGCCTGACCAGCTTGGGGTCGGTGCCATCCGGGGAGGCGAAGAAGAGGTCGAAGATGGCCGAGAGCTCCTTGGCCTCGTCCCTGGTGAGCGCCTCCCGGGAGACCAGCTCGTCGAGACCGGCGTGGACCGCCTTCTGCCGATCCCCGTCGTTGTCCGCACGAAGGCGCCTGAGCGCGCTGCGGACGGTGACGCTGATGTCCCCCGCGCTGATCACCGTCCCCCGAACCGCCAACGAAGAGTCCGCCATCCTGGTGTCGTGTTCGTGTTTCATTGCTGCCCTCCGGCTTCCGCGGGGGCGGGGGCTTCGGCGGCGTACTGGCGTACTGAGGATGCGGCCGGCCTCCGACTGTTTCTTGAAGTTACTGCCGTTCGCGCCGCGGTCAACACATAGCCACATATGGTCGTGATCGCCTGCCAGGGCAGCGTTCGCGACGCTGCCTGTGGGAGGCTGTGGGTCGGGTTCGCGCACGAACTACTGGAGGCGTCGTCATGACCGCGACCGTCGGGCAGGGACAGGTGCTCGCAGACACCGATGCGGAGTTCTTCTGGGAGCGGGGTTACCTGCGGGTCGCCCAGGTGTTCAGCCCCGAGGAGACCGCCGAGCTGAAGCGGGAGCTGGACCGGCTGATCGTCGAGTGGGCCAACCGTGACTCGGAGTGGACCGGGCCGTGGCGGCAGGCGTACATGGACGAGGAGACCGAGCGGGCCGGCAAGTTCGCCGGCATGCACGACCTGCAGTACTACTCGGCCCCCTGGTTGCGGGCGATCTCCAACCCGAACCTCGTCGGGGTGCTGGTGAAGCTGCTCGGGCCGGACGTGGAGTTCCACCACACGACGATGCACGTGAAGGTGCCCGAGACCGGGATGCCGTTCCCGATGCACCAGGACCACCCGTTCTACAAGCACGACGACGGCCGGTTCATCGACGTACTCCTGCACCTGGACGACACGAACAGCGAGAACGGCGAGATCCGGTTCCTGGAGGGCTCGCACCAGGGTGGGGCGCTGCAGCACATCACCGAGACCGCCGACGGGCCGTGTTCGCCGCACCTGCCGATGGACAAGTACCGCCTGGCCGACACGGTGGCGGTCCCGGCGAAGGCCGGTGACGTCGTCCTGATGACGATCAACACCGTGCACGGGTCCGACGTCAACCGTTCGTCGAAGCCTCGGCGGCTGGTCCGGATGGGTTACCGCCACCCGCACAACCGCCAGACCGCGGGGCAGTCCCTCGGACGCCCGGGTCTCATGGTCGCGGGGAACCGGGAGCGGCGCGAGGGGGACCAGGCGTTCCCGACCGAGTGAGTTCCCGGGCCTCGGGCCTGCGGGGTGTGCGTCACATCGGCGAATCCCTCACCCGGCGACGTGAGCCGGTGTGCTGGACAGCTCCCGGCGATCGGTGGTAGCTGAGGTACGCATGAGTTACTTCCTCTACAGGTTCGTGCCCCGGCCGGACTTCCCTTCCACCATGACCGAGGCCGAGGCGGCGGTCATGCGCGAACACGTCGCCTACTGGCAGGCCCTCGCGGACAAGGGCACCGCGGTGGCGTTCGGACCGGTCGCGGACCCGGCCGGCTTCTGGGGGGTCGCCGTCGTCGAGGCGGAGACCCCCGAACAGGTACAGGCCATCCGTGCGTCCGACCCGGCCGTCATGGCCGGCCTGGGCCCGGTCGACGTCTACCCGATGCCGGACGCGATCACGCGCCGCTCCTGACCCCTCGTGCCATCACCTCCAGCGGAGACGTGGCCTGACCGATGAGCTCAGCCGAGCAGCCGGACCTTCGGGACGAGCCCGGGTTCGCCGCGCTCTCCGAACGCCACCGCGGTGAGCTGCAGGTCCACTGCTACCGGATGCTCGGGTCGCTGGAGGACGCCGAGGACCTTGTGCAGGAGACCTTCCTGCGCGCCTGGCGAAGCCGGGAGACCTTCGGTGCGGACGGGCGCTTCTCGTTCCGGGCATGGCTCTACCGGATCGCGACGAACGTGTGTCTCGACGCTCTCCGGTCCCGCTCGCGCAGGGTGCTGCCGCCCGATGTCGCACCACCCGCGGACCCGACCGTGCCGCCCGCGCCGCCCACGGACCTGCCGTGGTTGCAGCCGTACCCGGACCCGTTGCTGGACCAGGTCACCGCGCCGGCCGAGGAGGAGCCGGGCGCTGTCGTGGTCGCCCGGGAGACGATCGAGCTCACCTTCATCGCAGCGATCCAGCACCTGCCGCCTCGCCAGCGCGCCACGCTCATCCTCCGCGACGTCCTGGGCTGGCCCGCCAAGGAAACGGCGTCGCTTCTGGACACCACCGTCGCGTCGGCGAACAGCGCCCTGCAGCGTGCCCGGACGACTCTTCGGCAGCACCTCGGAGAGCGGACGAACTGGCGTACGACATCGTCGCCGACAGCCGAGGAGCGGGAGTTGCTGCGCCGCTACGTCGAGGCGCACGAGAGCTCCGACGCCAACGCGCTCGCGGCGTTGTTGCGCGAGGACGCACGCCTGACGATGCCGCCGCACCCGACCTGGTACGCGGGACGCGCCGCGATCATGGCTGCGTCAACCCAGGCTTTCACCCCGGCGTTCGGGAGGCTGCGCAGTGTTCCTGTCCGAGCGAACCGCCAGCTGGGCGCCGCCCACTACCTGCTGGCGCCGGGGGAGACGGTCTACCGGCCGCTGGCGGTCGACGTGCTGAGGATCGAGGACGGCCAGGTTGCCGAGATCACGTCCTTCGACGGTTCTGCGTACTTCGTGATGTTCGGGCTGCCGCTGACGCTGGACCGATGAGTTCTCCGACGGGGCTCGTTGTAGAGGGTGAAGGCCCTCTACCCGAAGGAGAAACCGATGAGAACTCTCGCCGTTTCGGCGTTCGTCTCGCTGGACGGAGTCATGCAGGCAGCCGGCGGGCCACACGAGGATCCGACCGGCGGCTTCACCAAGGGCGGCTGGGCGGTGACGTACTTCGACGAGGAGATGATGAACCGCGCGCCGCAGACGTCGTACGAACTGCTGCTCGGCCGCGGAACCTACGAGATGTTCGCCGCGCACTGGCCCTACGACCAGGGGCCGGTCGCCGACCACCTCAACAGCACCCGCAAGTACGTCGCCTCCACGACGCTCGATCAGCTCGAGTGGAACAACTCGACGCTGATCGAGGGAGACGTCGCGGAGTACGTCGGGAAACTGAAGCGCGAGGACGGGCCCGAGATCCAGGTGCACGGCAGTCCCGGGCTGATCCAGACGCTGCTGCGGCACGACCTGGTCGACGAGTTCCGGACGTGGATCTTTCCCGTCGTCCTGGGCTCCGGCAAACGCCTCTTCGACGGTGGCACGCTTCCGGCTGCGCTGAAGCTCACCGACCGCTGGGTCTCGAAGACCGGGGTGATGATCAACATCTACGTCCGAGACGGGGAGATCCTGATCGGGGAAATGGATTTCGAGGTGCCGACGGACGCCGAACTCGCCCGGCGCGAACGCCTCGCTGCCCGAGGCGCGTCCTAGGACACCTCACCGGGACCGAGAGCGCCCGGTCTTCGGCTTACCTGCCGAGGGACCGGTCCTGCCCGACCGGCGCGGCGCGGCGTCGTTTCGGTAGGCGGCGAGAAACACCCGGGCCGCCGCGGCGGCGATCGCGTCGCGTTCGGCCGGGCTGGGCGGCTCGGCAGGGCAGAAGTGAGCCTTGTCCTGGACGATGCCGAGCGCGAGGTAGGCGAACTGCCCTGCAGCCAACAGGACGTCGCCCGCGGTGATCAGGCCTCGGTCCGCGAAGGTCTGCAGGGCGTCGGCGATGGTGCTGATGCCCCTCGCCGGGGCGCTCTCGTAGTAGCGCCGAGCGAGTTCGGGAAACCGCTCGGCCTCGGCGATGATCAAACGCCGTAGTGCCAGGACATGTGGTTGGAGTACGGCCTCCAGATAGGCGCGAGCGAGGCGTTCCATGGCGGTTGCGAGGTCGTCCGCGGACTCGACCCGGTCCGCATCGAGGGTCGCGGTCAACTCCGCGACGATCTGGTCGGAGTTGCGAGTCACGCCGAGCACGATGTCGGTGAACAGGCGTTCCTTGTCGGCGAAGTGCTTGTACACGGTCTGTTTGGAGACCCCGGCGTCGGCGGCGACCTGATCCATGCTGGTGTCCCGGTAGCCGTTGCGCAGGAACAGGGCGAGCGCCACGTCCGCTATGGCCTGGCGCTTGCGTGCGGATCGGCCCGTCGGGACTCGACCGTCGGAGCCGGTTGCCGTCGCGTCCCCGGTCGGTGGGCTGTCGGTCGTCACTGGGCCTCCTCGGGTGTCGGTCGAGTCATAGTACTGGACAGTCTAGTTTCGAGAGCGGTACTGTACCGTCCAGTTCTCAGTGGTCCGGCTTCGAAGTGGAGTGTGAGGAGTGCCAATGTCGACCGTCGATCTGCCTGCGGTGACAGACCCGTCGAAGAGCTGTGGGCCCGCGTCGAGCAACGTGACGCGGAGCATGCTCGGCTACCTCGCCCTGGCCGGGCCCTTCTATGTCGTCGTCTCGTTGGCCCAGGCGTTGGTCCGGCCGGGGTTCGACCTCTCCCGGCACGAGTGGAGCCTGCTCGCCGTCGGGCACCACGGCTGGATCCAGTGCGCGAATCTCGTGCTGACCGGTCTCATGACGATCGTCGGCGGCATCGGGGCATGGCGGGCGCTCCCCCCGACGACGAGAGGTCGCCGGTGGGTGGGCGCGCTGCTCACCGCATACGGCACGGCACTGGTCGGCGCCGGCGTGTTTCGCGCGGACGCGGCGGACGGCTTCCCCCTCGGTACGCCGGCGGGCCGGCCGGCGCAGCCGAGCCCGCACGGCCTCCTGCACCTGCTGTGCGGCTCGATCGGGTTCGCCTGCCTGATCGCCACCTGCTTCCTGGTCGCCCGCATCTACGCCCGGCGCTCGGACCGGCGTGCCGCTGCCGTCTCCGTCCTGGTCGGCGTCCTCTTCACCAGCGCCTTTGCCGGGATCGCCAGCGGAGCAGGCAACAGCGCTGTCAACATCGTCTTTACGCTCGCGGTGATCATCAGCTACGCATGGCTCACGGCCGTCGCGGTGGACCTGTACAGGCTCACGCGCCGGATCGATCGCGAGAGGGAGGACGCCGACCTCGCGCGGCGCGGTCGCCTCGCCGACGGCCAGGACAGGTAAGTCCTACGGGAGTTCCTGGGCCAGCTCCTCCGCGTCCGTACGCCCGATCGACGCGACGTCGGCGGTGAGGATGGCGACGAACAGCAGGAACGTCACCACGTGGACGGCGGTGCAGTACAGGCAGACCGCGCCCACGACGAGGAGTTCGACGTAGATCAGGTAACACACCATCGCGACGCCGACGACGCCGCCGGCGAGCCGGGCCCAGCGCACCAGCGCAGACCCCGACCGCCAGGCCACCGGCAGGCAGAGCACTGCCATCCCGATGAAGTACGCCAGGCCCGCGACGGCGACCGAGACGACACCCGCCAGCATCGACTGCGGGCTGGTCGTCACCTTGATGCAGTTGACGGTTCCGCTGTCGGGACAGGCCAGTGCGCTCGCGCTGGTGAAGTGGGCGTACGTCAGGTAGGCGGACAGGCCCAGCCCGGCGAGACACAACACCAGCGACACCGGCGCCGCCCAGGCGGGGCGGTCAGCTTGCCGCATCGAGCTGCCTCTGCAGTTGCTTGACGGTGCTCGTCCCGCAGACGTTGCCGGGCTGGTTTCCGGTCAGCTTGCACAGGGTCGCGGTGATGGTGTTGGCCGAACCGTCGACGGCCTTGGCGATCGGATCGTTCGGGTCCTTCAGTGCGGAGGCGATCTCGGCCATCGTCTTGCCCTGCAGGACCGAGGGGTCGTACTGCGCGCCGGACACCAGGTAGCGGCCGCCGAAGTCCACGGTCGGGAACGACAGTTGGCCGCCGCCTGTGACCTGGTCGATCTGCTTCTGCTCGGCCGGCGTCAGCTTGTCCAGCGGGGTGTAGCCGTTTCCGCTGCGCTGGTTGGTGGTGAGCTCCCTGCCGACGAAGCTGAGGTAGCGGCTGGAGTAGCTCGCGCCGTGGAAGCTGAACGTCGCGGTGTTGGGGTAGACGTCCTGCGAGGCGGAGTGTGTCGTACCGAGGTTGGCGAAGCTGCCGAACCTGCTCAGCGCCACCACCATCGACCAGCGCTCGGCCGCGCAGTAGGGGCAGTACTCCGCCCCGACGTAGAGCACCTTCGGCTTACCGCCCTCGGTGACCGGCTTCGCCTTCACCGCCTGCGGCCACTGCTTGACGCTGCCCTTGCCGACCGCGGCCAGGGTCGTGGCCGGGACGCTCGCCACCGCCTTCTCCACCGACGGCTGAGCGCCGCTCCCGCCGGCCTGCTGGGTGCTGCCGCCGCCACCCCTGGTCAGGTAGATCCCGACGATCGCGGCGATCACCACCAGCACCACTGCCACCGCGGCGCCCACGACCGCCAGCCGGCGACGCCGGGCCTGGCGTGCCTGCTCCGCCCGGAGCGCCGCCACCTTCGTGCGCGTGGACCGCTCCCCGTCTCCGTGCTGCTGTCCCTTCGGCCTCGCCATCGCACGCTCACTTCCGGTCATGGCGTCCTGCGTCCTCGATGCGTACCCGCGTCCTCGATGTCGGCACCGGTGACCGGGGTGCCACGGAGCACTATCCCACCCCGACCTCGGGCCGAAGCGGCCTCCTGCCCTCCGGCACGCACCACCGCGGCGTTCGGATCAGTACTCGACCGAGCAAAACTGTAATGTAGAAGTACACTAGGTGAATGGCATCCACATATCCCATCGCTGAGGCCCGCGGTCTGATCGGCGAACTTGCCCGACGCGCTGCTCAGCACGAGCACATCACGCTCACCGACCGCGGCGTACCCACCGCCGTTCTCATCTCGCCCGCCGAGCTCGAAGATCTCGAAGACTCCCTCGCTATCGCCCGCTTGGAACTCAAGCGCGCCCGCGGCTTGGCTGAGAAGCCGGTCCCGAACGACGAAGCTATCGCCAGGCTCACAAAAGCGGCCGGGAGAGACGGCGAGTGACCTGGGAAGTTATCTGGGAGCCTGGCGCGCTCGACACGGCTGCGGGACACCTCAAGGACGCCCCGGAGGCACTTGATGCTCTCATCGAAGCCGCACGCCTGCTGGAGACCGACTCCCGCCCTCCGGGATCGCTGGCCTGGGGCACCGAGCACAGGCGCTACCGGGCCGGACGGTTGCGGGTGCTGTACCGCATCGACCCGGAGAAGCACATCATTCACATCGAACACATCGGACTGGTCGTCGAGTAAGTCAGCAGTAGCGATCAGCGCAAGCGCGGGTGCGTGCACAGGGCTCCTCGACGCGAAGTTGTCCTGTACCTCTAGCCGCTCGTCTGGTGTATCAACTTTGAAGGACCGTTGCGTCGGCATGCGGCGCGCGTCGAGGCCGAATCTGCCTCCGAGGCCATGTGGGCGGCAGGGCAGCCCGGGCTCTTGAACAAGGCTTTTGCTGCGCAGGCCTGTGGTCGTGACGAGACGTGGGCGAGGGTCGGTTGCCGGGGGAGTGGACGTACGTTGTCCTCGTCGCCCATGCGAACCCCAGTCGACTTGGAGTCAGCCAGATGCGCGCACTCACCGTCCAGCCAGGCGCCACCGGCAAGGGCAACTCGATCCCGGTGTCGGTGGAGGAGCTGCCTGATCCGTCGCCGGGCGACGGCGAGTTGCTCGTACGCGGGCTGGGGATCGGGATCTGCGGCACGGACCGGGAGATCATCGGCGGCCACTACGGCTGGGCGCCCCCGGGCGCGTCCCGGCTGGTGCTCGGCCACGAGTCGCTCGGCCGGGTTCTGAGTGCGCCGGCCGGAAGCGCGTTCGCAGAGGGAGATCTCGTCGCCGGGGTCGTCCGGCGCCCTGACCCGGTGCCCTGTGGGGCCTGTGCCAGGGGCGAGTTCGACATGTGCCGCAACGGCGAGTACACCGAGCGCGGCATCAAGGAACTCGACGGGTACGCCAGCGAGCTGTGGACGGTGGAGACCGACTACGCGGTCCGGGTGGACGCTCGGCTGGAGTCGGTCGGCAACCTCGTGGAGCCGACCAGCGTGGTGGCCAAGGCGTGGGACCAGGTCGACCGGGTCGGTGCGCGGTCGTGGTTCGAACCCCAGCGGGCGCTGGTCACCGGGGCGGGTCCCATCGGCCTCCTCGCGGCCCTTCTGGCGAAGCAACGCGGTCTTGACGTCCATGTCGCCGACCTGGTGAAGGCCGGGCCGAAACCCGACGCGGTCAGGGCGCTTGGCGCGGAGTATCACTCCGACCCGATCGGCGACGTGGCGGCCAAGGTGCAGCCGGACGTGGTGATCGAGGCGACCGGCGTCGGCGAGGTGGTCTTCGACGCCATGGCCGCCACCGCGCCGTACGGCATCGTCTGCCTCACGGGTGTGTCCGCAGCCGGGCGCCGGCTGACCATCGACGCCGGGGCCACCAACCGGAGCATGGTGCTGGAGAACGACGTGGTGATCGGCTCGGTGAACGCCAACCTCCGCCACTACGCCGCCGCCGCGTCGGCGCTCGCCGCCGCGGATCTGGACTGGCTGAACCGCCTGGTCAGCCGCCGGGTCCCGCTGGAGCGGTTCAGTGAGGCGCTCACGCCGGAGCCCGACGACATCAAGGTCGTTCTCACACTCTGACGGCCTACACTCCCGCCACAGCCTCACCTCCGTCGTCGCGGAAAGGATCGGTCGTGCGGACTTCGATCGAGAGCTACGCCATGATCGGCGACCTGCAGACGGCCGCGCTGGTCGGTCTCGACGGCTCCGTCGACTGGGCGTGTCTGCCCAGGTTCGACTCATCGGCCTGCTTCGCGGCACTCCTGCACGACGAGCAGGCCGGCCACTGGCGGATCGCGCCGGCCGACGGCGGCAGCGGCGGCGACGATTCCGGGCGGGCGACGTCTCGTCGCTATCGCGGCGACACGCTGGTCCTGGAAACGCAGTGGGACACCCCGTCCGGCACGGTCCGCGTCATCGACTTCATGCCGCCCCGGGGCCACGCTGCCGACATCGTCCGCATCGTCGAGGGCGTGTCCGGCACGGTGCCGATGACCATGCAGCTACGGATCCGCTTCGACTACGGGCACATCGTCCCGTGGGTACGCCGCGAGGAGTCCGGGCTGTGTGCCGTCGCCGGCCCGGACGCGCTCTGGCTGCGTACGGACGTTCCGCTGCACGGGCGGGACCTGACCACCCACAGCGAGTTCACCGTCCAGGCCGGGCAGCGGGTTCCGTTCGTCCTGACGTACAAGCCGTCCCATCACTCACCTCCGGCCCCGATCGATCCCGAACGTGCGCTGGCGGAGACCGAGGCCTTCTGGACCGGCTGGATCGAGCAGTGCCGGTACGACGGGCAGTGGTCGAGCGAGGTCCGCCGGGCGCTGATCGTCCTGAAGGCGCTGACGTACGCACCGACCGGCGGCATCCTGGCCGCGGCCACGACCTCGCTGCCCGAGCAACTCGGCGGCGAGCGCAACTGGGACTACAGGTACTGCTGGCTTCGCGACGCCACCTTCACCCTGCAGGCCCTGCTCGGCGCCGGGTTCGTCAAGGAGGCGACCGCCTGGCGCGACTGGCTGCTCCGTGCTGCGGCCGGCGACCCCGCCGACCTGCGCATCATGTACGGACTGGACGGCACCCGCCGCCTGCCCGAGTACACCCTGGACTGGCTGAAGGGGTTCGACGGCTCCTCGCCGGTCCGGGTCGGCAACGCGGCCGCCGACCAGTTCCAGCTCGACGTGTGGGGCGAGGTCCTCGACGGACTGCACCTGACCCGGGAGACCCGTATCGGCGCTACCGACGACGCGTGGGATCTGCAGCGCGCGCTGCTCGACTATCTCGAGGGCAACTGGCGCGAGCCCGACAACAGCCTGTGGGAGGTACGCGGGCCACGCCGGCACTTCGTCCACTCCAAGGTGATGGCCTGGACCGGCTTCGACCGGGCGATCAAGGCGGTCGAACGCCACCATCTGGACGGGCCGGTCGACAAGTGGCGTGCCCTCAGGGACGAGGTGCACGCCGAGGTGTGCCGGCACGGTTTCGACGCCGAACGCAACACGTTCACGCAGTACTACGGCTCCAGCGGACTCGACGCGGCGCTCCTGCTCATCCCCCGTACCGGCTTCCTGCCCTGGACGGACAAGCGGGTCGCCGGCACGGTCGACGCTGTCGTACGTGAACTCAGCGTGGACGGTTTCGTGCTCCGCTACGACCCGGGTCACGAGAACGTCGACGGTCTGGCGGGCAGCGAGGGAGTGTTCCTCGCGTGCAGCTTCTGGCTCGTCGACGCCCTGCACGCTCTGGGCCGCCAGGACGAGGCGCGACAGCTGTTCGAGCGTCTGCTGTCGCTGCGCAACGACGTGGGGCTGCTCAGCGAGGAGTACGACCCCCGCACGGGCCGGCAGTTGGGCAACACGCCTCAGGCCTTCAGCATGGTCGGTCTGGTCAACAGCGCCCGGCACCTCGGCGACCCGGCCGGCGCCCTCGCGACCGCATCCGAGCCGCACCACACCCTGAACCTCCCCTGACGGAATCGGCTGGGTCCGGGGACCTCCTGCGGTCAGCCAGGCAGAAGCGCAACTCGACCCGCTCGGTCGGGTCGAGGCGCGTTCGCTCGTCCTGCTCGGTCACTCGCGCCCTCCGTCGAAAGGCCCGTGCCTGCCTGTCTCCCTTCCCAGAACGTGGCGGATACTGGCGCGATGGGTGCGGAGAAGTTGACCAAGGATGAGGTCGAGGCGTTCCTGGCCGCACGGCCGGGTGGCGTGCAGGACCTGGAGCCGCTGTCCGGTGGGGCGTGGTCCTCGGCGTGGGCCTACCGCGCGGGCAATGAGGAACTGGTGGTCCGCTTCGGTCCGGACGCGAGCTGGTACGAGGCCGACCGGACCGCGATGACGTTCGCCGGCCCGGACCTGCCGGTGCCGGAGGTCAGGGAGGTGGGCACCACCGCGTCCGGCCAGGCGTACGCGATCTCGGTGCGGCACCGATACGGGTGGTTCCTCGAGGACACCCCGGTCGAACTTGCCGACGCGACCGGTCCCACCCTCACCCGTCTGCTCGTCGCGCTCTACCGTGTGCCGGCACCGCCGGACGTCCCGGTGGTCTGGCACCAGGCGGGCCCGTCAACCCGGAGTTGGCGGGAGTTCCTCCTTGCCGGCCTGTCCGACGACCCGGACAAGCTGGTGAGTGGATGGGCCGACGCTCTGGCCGAGGACGCGCAGCTGGCCGCGCTGTCCGCGGCGGTGACCGAGCGAGTGAAGTCCCTCGTGGACGCCTGCCCGGAGCGCCGCGACCTCATCCACGGTGACCTCCTGCACGGCAACGTGCTGGTGAGTCCGGATGCGACCCGGGTCGAGGCGGTGCTGTCGTGGAAGTGCTCGGTCCGCGGCGACTTCCTCTTCGACGCCGCCTGGTGCAGCTTCTGGGCGCCCTGGCATCCGGGGATCGCCGCCGCCGACCCGCTGTCCGGGCTGCTGCGGGCCCCGACCGTGCGAGCCGAACCCGGCGCCCTGGTCGACGCCGCCACTCGCCACCACTGCTACGAGCTGCACATCGGCTTCACCCACCTGGGTTGGAACGTGTGGACCAAGAACCACGAGGCACTCGCCGCCACCGCCCGCCGTCTCGCCGACGTTCTCGAACGCGGCCCTCTTCCCCTGACTACCGACTGAGGACGACCGAAACGACTCCCCGCGAAGGGCGACGAGCCGCTACATCTTCCGGACGTTCCGGATTGCTGGGCGACTTGCCTCTCTGCCGTATCGGGACTGGAATCCTCGGCCCGACGAACTCAAGGATCTGGTTCCGGTCCCTCATTCAGGCTCAAGGCTCTACGTGCGGAGGTGAACCGCGCCGAATCGAGGAACGGCGCTGGTCGAGGACGGACAGCCAGGGGTGGTCCGGCTGGGTGAGGGTGATCGTCCCGCGCAACCAGTCGACGTGGGCCGGCTCAAGGAGCGGCAGCGCGGCGGCGAGATCGGCCTCGTCCTTGTCCCGCTGGAGTTTCGCCTTCATGTGCAGCGACACCTCGGGCCGGAGGTAGCGGATCCCGTCGGCTGCCACGAAGGTGGCCTGCTCGAACGGCATCCGGATTCGTCCGTCCCGCTTGGAGATCCAGGTCGTGCCGTCGTGCGGGGTGAGCCCGAGGTCGGCGAGCCAGGGGCTGGCGCCGTCACGTCGCATCCACAACTGCTCGCACCCGTCGAGGAGTTCCTCGGCAGTACGCAGCGGCCGCAGGGTTCCGCCGTGATTCGACCAGACGCACACCTGCGGGAGCAGGTGCGCGAGCACCGCCGGGAGGTCGGAGCCGAAGAACCCGATGTCGATGTCCTCGTGTTCGCGAGGGCGACCGGTGAACGCCTCGATCGACCAGCCGCCGAAGATCCACCAGGGAACGGAGATGCCGTCCAGCAACGCGGCGACCTCGGGCGGGGTCAGGCTCGCCCACGGGCCGTACCTCGTCGTCGTCCATCGAACCGTCCTTCCGAACCGGTACGCGTTCCGGCGCACCGCCGACCGCGTTCACCATCGCCGAGGCTTTCGGCACTCCGGCCGCCATCGCGTGCTTAGCCGTCGGCCTTCTGCCGTACACGGTGGCCAACCACGTCACTCGTGACCTCGACGTGCTGAGCACGCGCGTCGACCGTGTGCCCGAACTCGTTCCGTAGCAGGCGTTCCTGCTGCTCCTACCGGCCCGACGTCTTCTTCGCGGTCTTCGCCACGGCCTTCTTCGCCGTCTTCTTGGCGGTCTTCTTCGCAGCGGCCGCCTTCTTGACGGCCTTCTCCACCACTTCGGTCGCCGGCTTCTCCTCGGCGGGGCGACGCCCCTTCGACCGCAGCCACAGCCGGCCGCGCCCACCCGCGCCGACGACCGTCTTGGTCTCCAGGAACGGTTGCGCCTTGACGAGTTCACTCAGCTTGCCGAACCCGTAGTTGCGCGCGTCGAACGCGGGGTCGGTGCGGTTCAGGTGGTTGCCGAGCGCACTGAGCGAAGCCCAGTCGTCGTCATCGGTGTCGACCCGGTTCAGTGCCTTGGTCAGAACACTCTGGATCGGACGCGGCTGGTCGGCCTTCGTCGACTCGGTCGTCGCGTCCGTCGTCGTCCCGGTCCCCGTCTCGGGTGGAGTCGCGACGCCGGAGAGAACTTCGGTGAACACGAACTTCTCACACGCCTCCACGAAGGCCTTCGGCGTCTTGCGACCGCCGACACCGATGACGCGCTTGCCCGACTCGCGCAGCCGGGTGGCCAGCGGCGTGAAGTCGCTGTCGCTGGAGACGATCGCGAAGCCCTCGACGTTGCCGGAGTACAGCAGGTCCATGGCGTCGATGATCAGCGCCGAGTCGGTGGCGTTCTTGCCGTAGGTGTAGGCGAACTGCTGCTGCGGTGAGATGGCGTTGCCGAGAAGCGCGTCGCGCCAGCCGGTCAGGTGCGGATTGGTCCAGTCACCGTAGGCACGCTTCACGGTGATGGTCCCGTAGCCGGCGAGTTCCTCGAACATCTCCTTGATCAGCTTCGAGGAGGTGTTGTCGGCGTCGATCAGGACGGCGAGGCGGGTGCTGTCGTCGGTCATGAGCGGTAGATCTCCTCGTCCGGGGCTGTCAGTCTCCCGCACGGTGCCCCCGCCCCGCAGCACCAGCCGCCGCTCGACGATGGCGTGCTGCCTTTTCCACGAGGTTTGGGCGGGTTGGTCCCGCCCGGGGGGCGCTTGGTTCAGCGGCGGCGGGTGCCCCCTGCGACCAGGGCCACGCCGACAGCAGCGAAGCCGACCTGGATCGCGAGCTGGATCCAGTCGATGCCACCCGTGTGCGCGACGTTGAGAGCCGAGGCGACGGCGGTGCCGAGGAGGGCAGCGAGAATGCCGATACCGACCGTGAGCAGGCAACCGATCTTCTGCTTCCCGGGCACCACGAGACGTCCCAGGGCGCCGATGATGGCGCCGACGACCACGGCGGCGATGAGCCCATTGATGTCCACGACTGCCTCCTGCTTCGCCGCGCGGCCACCCGGTTGGCCACGGGGACGAGTGACGTTACCAGGGTGGGCTGGCCGAGCGGATCCACAGCCACGGCGGATCCGCGCTCGGCGAAGGCGGCTGCGCGTGGTCGACGACGGCCTCCACACCGGGAGGGCGATCGGTGGTCGAGCGACGAACCGGGGCGAAACGGTCCCGACGGAAGGCATGGCGCCGTTGTTACAGTGCCGCCGTGCATCGCAGCCGGTTCTCGACGCTCCTGATCGACGTTCCCCGTGACGAGGTGCCGGCCGCGGCCGGCTTCTGGTCGGCGGCGCTGGGAGTTCCGGCGCGGCCGGTACCTGGTGAGGAGCAGTTCACCAGTCTTCCCGAGGCGTTCCCAGGACTCGTGATGGCGATCCAGGCGGTCGACGACCAGGCCCGTTACCACCTGGACATCGAGACCGACGACGTGGACGCCGAGACCGCGCGGTTGGTCGGCCTCGGAGCGGTCGAGGTCGACCGGTGGCTCGACTGCCGGATCCTGCGAGCGCCCGGTGGCCACCTCCTGTGCGTGATCCCCCTGCACAGTGATCCGGAGACCTTCGAGAAGCACGCGCACGTCTGGGAGTGACCGCGCGCACGGCGCTTCGCATCCCTCACCTGGCGGCGAACATCACCAAGGTCTGCCCCGGAGCGAAGGTCATCGGCCGGCCCGAGGTCGTGGTGAACCTCGTACCCGCGGCAGCGCGTGGGCGTGACCAGCGGGCGTCGTACGCACGGCCGTTCCGGAGCACGAGCGCGCGACCGGAGCCGACTGTCCTGGTGTAGGGCGTGTAGTTGCCCGCCGAGTCCTTCAGCGTCGAGCGGCGAATGTCGGTGTACTGCACCACGACCGTCGCCGGGGCCGGAGGCGCACCGTCGGTGGCCCGCATGGGAGTGCCGTCCATCGACACCCGCCAGCGCTGCGTCTTCGCCGACCAGCCGAAGTCGGCACGGAACGACGGGTAGCGCACCTGTTGGGACGTCACGGCCCGGCCACCCGGCGGCGGAGCGCCGAAGCGGAAGCCGATGTCGCGCGCGGTGCTCGCCTTCGGCGCCCGGGCCAGGAGCGCGCCTGTCCGGGCGTACAGGTTGTGCGGGGCCGGCCTCGAACCGCCGCGGAAGTACGCCGCGCCGGCGTGCGCCGGTGAGACGTCGTACGCCGGTGATTTGGCGAGCTTCCCCAGCACGGTGGAGTTCGCGCCGGAGTAGGCGAGGGCCGGCCGGCCGAACTGGCGCAGCAACTCGATGTCGGACTCCCGCGCACTCCGCACCGGCCCGAGAGTCGCCGGCACGTGGGAGGAGAAGACGGCGAGGATCCGGGACAGCCCGCCCTCGACCTGTTCGACGTAGATGATGTCCGCTCGGGCCAGACCCGCGGCCGGCCGGGCCGGCGGCACGTTGTCGATCTTCACCGCGAGGACCCGCTTCGCTGCTCCCCGCGCCGGCAGGCCCGTGAACGGCGACCCTCCCCGCACGGCCGACGGCTTCGGCGTGGCCCTCGGCGACGGTGTGGATTCGGGCGTACGGGTCGCCGACTGCGACGGCGTCGCCGTGGGGGTGGGATCGGCTGTCCAGAAGTGGTCACGGCCTGCGCCCATCGCCACCGCGCCGGCGGTGACGACAAGGACGCCGACAACGGCGGCGAGAACGATGCGGAGGGTCCGGTTCATCCAGCTTTCCGATGTATGTGGACGAGCCCCCGACCCGTCGCCCTGTCGTACAAGGGGATTCCCCGTAGTTCGCGGTCGACGTTGCCTCGTCCGGCCGCCCCCGGTCAAGTCGGCGGTCCCGCCGGTCGTGGCGGCTCGAACGCGCGGGCGGCGTAGGCTCCGCGATCATGCAGGCTCCCAGGCTCAGCGGGCGGAAAGTGCTCGGCGTGTTCGCCCACCCCGACGACGAGACCTTCTTCGGTGGCGCGACATTTGCCGCGTACGCCGCGGCCGGATGTGACGTGCGGCTCGCGACCCTCACGGCCGGGGAGGCCGGGGCGATCGGGGGTGGGCCGGCGCGCGCCGCGCTCGCCCGGTCCGACCTCGGCGCTCTCGAGGCGGCGGCCGAAGCGGGCCTTTCGCGGTACGCCTCCGCGTGCGCCACGCTCGGCGTACGCCGGTTCGGCGTGGTGGCCCCTGGCCGCTGGCGCGATGTCGGTGACTCGGGGGCGGGCTCGCCGGCCGCCGGTGACATCGCCGAGATCGCCGAGGCGATCAGGAGGCTGGTGGCGGCCCACCGGCCGGACGTCCTCGTCACGGTCGACGTCGACGGGGTGACCGGACACCCCGACCACGTGCGCGTCCACGAAGCCGTCCAGCGGGCACTCGACCTCCTGGGACCGGCGGACACCCCGGCCATGATGCTCGGTGGCTGCGTCCGCTCCGAGGACGTCGCCACCGCCCGCGAGCGCCTCGCCGGGCTCGTGCCGGGCGGTGAGATCGGTACAACCCAAATCGTCGGGACGTCGGCCGACGACGTGGTGGCGGTCAGCTGGTCGTCCGAAGCAGGCGCCGCCAAGCTGGCCGCACTGGACGCTTACGCGCCCGGCCTCGGCACCGCGCCGCTCACCGGCCTCGCACCCGACCGGCCGCCGGTGGGCGACGGGATCCTGCTCCGGACCATCGCCGAGGTGGCCGGGCCCGCGCGCGAGTACTTCCGCCCCCTCCGAACCTGATGGCCCACCGCGCTTCGGGTCCTTCCGCCCGTGCCGATCCGGGTGCACCATATGCGGCACCACATGCGGCATCACGCACACAGAGGAGCCCGGATGCGCATCAGAATCCTGCTCGTCGCCGTGGCATCGGTCCTCGCCGTGGTCGCGGGCACCGTACCTGCGCAGGCGATCACCCACGGCACCCCCGACGGCCAGCGGCACCCGTTCGTCGGCGAGTTGTTGTTCTACGTGCCCGACGAGGCCGACAGCCGCTTCGACGATCCGGGCTCGTGGTTCACCTGCTCGGGGACACTGCTGAACGGCCACATCGCGGTGACCGCCGGCCACTGCACCTACGGGGTCGGTCTGAACGGCGCGTCGACCACCGCTGCCGGCGGCTCGGGGTCGGGTGGCAACGACGTGTGGATCAACTTCGACGAGAGGCCGAACTTCGACATCCTCACGCCCAGTTCGTCGTACGGCCGGGACCAGAACGGCCGGCGGTACCACGACTGGGCCGCCGCCCTGAACTCCTCGCCGAGCTGGCACCGCGCGACGTCCCACCCGCACCCGCAGTTCGACCCTGACGCGTTCTACCTCCACGACGCCGGTGTGCTCGACCTGCAGGACTCGGTGTCGATGCCGTCGTACGGCAAACTGCCCACGCAGGGCTACCTCGACCAGTTCCAGACCGGCCCGCGGCACGAGGCCCTCTTCACCGTCGTCGGGTACGGCCTGAACAAGGTCCTGCCCGGCCGTGACATCGGCGGCGACACCAGGATGCAGGCCACCACCCAGCTCGTCACGTTGGAGGGCCTGATGGGTCTGCCGTACGGCACGGCCGCGCGGTTCAGCAACAACAACGGCAAGGTCCACCAGGGCGGCACCTGCTTCGGCGACTCGGGCGGGCCGACGTTCCGCGGTGCGAACACCGTCGTCGCGGTCACGTCGTTCGGCGTCAGCCCCAACTGCACCGGCACCGACGACGAGTACCGCCTCGACCAGCCCGACGACCTGGCCTTCCTCGCCGGCTTCGGCGTCACGCCCTGACCTGCTGCTGGTACCCGGCGCTGGCGGTCGCTCACGCGATCCGCTGCGCCGGGTAGCTCCCGGTGACCAACGGGCGAACGAACGCCGGCCGGCCGGTCATCAGCGGACTTGTGGAGTCCGACTCCGGACTTCTGCTGCCGCCGGTGCCCGGTGACCGAGAGGGTGGCGGGGCGGACCTGGGAACATTGACACGATTCACAAGGACCCGCGAAGTACGCCGGTGCGGAGCCGGCCGGCAGAGCAGTTCCCGCTCGAAACACGATCAAGACCAGCGGCAAGGATGATCTAGATGAAGATCGGCGTCATCGGTACTGGGCAGTTCGCCCGCAGTTTCATCTCGTTGTGGCAGATGCATCCCGACGTCGAGGCGGTCTACGCCTGCGACGTCGTTCCGGAGCGGGCGAAGGAGCACCAGGAGAAGTACAACCTGGCCGGCGTGTTCGCCGACGCCGACGAGATGCTCGCCTCCGAGGAGGTGGACTCGGTCGCCGTCATGACGCAGCGCTGGACCCACGGGCCGCTGGTGTTGCAGGCCCTGGAGGCCGGCAAGAACGTCTACTCAGCGGTGCCGATGGCGATCTCCGTCGAGGAGATCAAGGCGATCATCGACAAGGTCGCCGAGACCGGCCTGATCTACATGATGGGCGAGACCAGCTACTACAACCCGGCAGTGGTCTGGGCCCGCGGCAAGGTCGCCGAGGGCGCGTTCGGGCGGGTGTTCTACTCCGAGGGCGACTACGTCCACGACATGGACAACGGGTTCTACGCCGCCTACCAGTACAGCGGCGGCGACGACTGGAAGAAGACCGCCAGCTACCCGCCCATGCTCTACCCGACGCACGCCATCGGCGGTGTCCTCGGTGCGCTGCCGACGTACGCCACCAGCGTGAGCTGCATCGGTATCGCCGACGACCGCGGCGACGGCGTGTTCGACAAGAACGTGTCGCTGTGGGGCAATGATTTCTCGAACATGAGCGCGCTGTTCCACCTCGCCGACGGCGGCGCGATGCGCACCAACGAGTTCCGCCGGGTGGGCTACTGGCAGGGACACGAGTCCCGGTTCCGGTTCTACGGCACCGACTCGGTGATGGAGCAGACCGGTCACGGCGCCACCTGGAGCGTCAAGACCGAGGGCGAGGACTACCGCAAGGGTGACACCCTCGACATCAGCGACCTCTTCTACACCCGCAGCCGTCAGGTGCCGGAGGGCTTCGGCGACGTCGACCCGGCACTGATGCAGAGCTTCGCCTCCGGCACCGCCAAGGTGCAGGACCGCAGCCGGCTGCCCAAGGAGTTCGAGGGCGCGCACAACGGGCACGAGGGCTCCCACCACTTCCTGGCCGACGACTTCGTTCGGGCGGTGACGACCAAGACCCAGCCTCCGGTGAACGCCTGGAAGGCGGCCAGGTTCACGCTGCCGGGTGTCATCGCACTCGAGTCGGCTCGCCAGGACGGCGCCCGCCTGGAGATCCCGGACTTCGGCGACGGTCCCGAGAACCCCAACTGGTGAATCGCCAGCGGTAGCTGACGTACGGGAGCCGGGCCGGAGTCGCCGCGGAGTGTCGCGGCGCCTCGACCCGGCTCCTCGGTTTCAGCGTCACGGCATCGAAGGCGTCCCGACCTTCTCAGGTCGCTGGACCGGACCGGGCGGATTCTTCCGCGGAGGAATCGCCGACGGTCCGGGCCCAGGAGAGGATTCGTAGCGCGATCTTCTCCGCGTCCTCGTCATCGGTGGTGATGACCGTGGGGATCAATTGGCGTGTTTCAGCGGCGTCGGCCAATGCGTCCTCGATCCACTCCGGGGACCAGCCACGCGTGCGGAGGCGAGCGCGCCTGAGCTGGTCGGCGCAGTCGAGCAGGGCCCAGTGCACGGGCCCGTCCTGGTCCGCTGTCGTGGTCAGCTCCTCCGGGTACGGCGTGGGGCCGAGCAGGAGGACGGGGTGACCGGCTCGCCGGACGATGTGGACGATGCGATCCCACATCCGGTTGTACGCCGGCCAGTTCGGTTCCGCGTCCGGGAACGCGATCGGTACGCCGAGCAGGGCACCGTCTTCCAGCAGTTCGTCCTGGTCGATCACCACCAGCCCCTGCCCTAGCCGGACGAGCTCGGGCACGAGCGTCGTCTTCCCGACGCCCGGCGCACCGGTGACCAGGAACAGGGGAACAGAGGTGGGTCCGGACGTCACCCGGCGCACAGTAGCGCCGGGCGGCCACGGCAACCCAACGGATTTGCTGCAGGGTCAGGTCGCCGTCACCGAAGTCTCATTCGAGGATCGGGTCGTACATGAACATCCGAACCCACTGACCACAGCGGTGGGCGACGGCGATCTTGGCGGCCCACTCCAGCGCGGCTTCGTGGGTGGGCGCCTTGACCACAGCGAAGCCGCCGAGAGGTCTCGTGGTCTTCGGGCGGGGGCTGTCGGCGACCGTCCCGTCGGCCGTGACCGCGCCGACCCAGGCCGGCGTACTTTCGTCCGGCGGCTCGTAGTCCAGCCCGCCGCTGAAGACGTACACCCCGGCGTCCATGGTGTCCTGGATCGCCGCGTGGGAGGTCTCGCCGACCGAGGCCCACTCCTCGTCGGGAAAGTCCATGTCGCCGTTGTCGAACGAGATCAGGTAGCGCGCCGGCCCGTCACCGTCTCGCCTGAGCGCGCGGACCTTCTGCGGAGTGCGGCAGCCGGCCGCGACCCTCCCGCCCCACTCCAGCGCTGCCTCCCGGCCGGGCACCTCGACGATCGTGACGCCGCCGAGGAGTTCCTTGCTCTCCGGGTACGGGCCGTCGGTCACCATCCCGTCCGTGTCGACCACGACGGACTTCACGTCGTGGTCGAGCTCGCCCGCGAAGACGAACACCCCTGCCTGCATGGCCTCCTCGCGGACCGCCTGCACGGCCTTGGCGACCTCGGGCAGGTCCTCCGCGGGGAGGTCCGTCGCAGCGTTGTCGAACGAGATCAGGTACCGCGGCATCTCACGACTCCTTGTTCCGGCGGCCTCCTTCGGCCGCCCCTCGTCCCTGCTACGAACACCTCGCCCCGGATCCGACAGGCTGCCGGCAAGAATCTCACGGGACGGTCGTTCACGCGGGTCAGGAGGCGAGCTTGCGTGCGATCGCGGGGACCACGATCACCGCCGCGACCAGGTGGGTGAGCATCAACAGCGCCTTGGTGGCCGGCGCAGCGTCGGCGAGCAGGTCGGGGACGAACGAGAGCGCGGTCAGCGCCACGGTCGTACGGAGAAACGCACGGCGGGGATGCCGGGCCCAGCGGGCCAGGGCCACGGCGATGACCAGGCCGATCAACGAGAAGGCGGCCGTCAGTACGCCGAAACCGGTGACCGGGATCGGAGCGCCGGCCATGTCGAGGCTGACGCCCGCGGCGTTGCCGGCGGCGGCGACGGTCATGGTGGCGGCGCTCGCGACCGCCGCGGCGGCGACTCCGGTCATGGTCAGGGTGGCGTAGCGGGGGGTGACGGCCTGCGCGGTGGCGGTGGTCAGGGCGGTGGTCATTTCTGCCTCCCGGTGAGATGTCCGGACGGGCAGGCTGCCCGTCTCTCACTCTGACATCGAACGGGGCGCAAACTCATCGACACTCGGCCCACCTGAATTCTGGAAGTTCTCTCGCGGAGCGATCATCGGCCCGGCGGCACCCTGCGCGGCCACGGTGCCAGAGCGGCCCGGCCGGATCGGCGTGGCCGGTTTTTACCCGCGAGAAATCCGAGCTTTTCACAAATTCGAACGGCCTATCCGATATCGCCTCGGTGGGGGAGGACTTTGCTCCGGAGTAGCGTTGTGGAGGACCTTCCGATCCATTGGAGGGGACGAATTGATGGGGGTTGCCATGACTGACACAGGACCCCGTGACACCGGCGCCGGGGCGCAGGAGAAGCGGGCAGACATACCAGGGCAGGCCCAGCGGGGTGAGGCCACGGCTCCGACCGCGGAAACGCCTACGGGGCGCGTGCCCGCGGAAGCGGAAGAGGCACGAGCGGCGGCCGGCGGTGGGGGGCTCGGCTGGATGATGTATGCGGGCGTGGTGCTCGTCGCGGCAGGTATCTTCGAGGCGATCTGGGGCCTGACCGCCCTTCTCAGGACGACGTACTTCGTGGTTCCGTCCATCGGGCTCGTCGTTTCCTTCAACTACACCGCATGGGGATGGGTCCACATCGGGCTCGCCGTGCTCTTGGTCCTCACCGGACTGGCGGTGCTCGCGGGCCAGAGTTGGGCGCGCTACGCCGGAATCTGCCTGGCCGCCCTGAGCATGATCGCGAACTTCCTGACGCTAGCGGCATTTCCGTTCTGGTCGCTGGTGATGATCGCCGTCGACATTCTCGTCATTTACGGCCTTTCCGTACACGGACAGGAAATGCAGAGACTGCGTACCTGAGTAAGGGGGGTTCAGCATGCACGTCAAGCCACCCGCGGTCGCGGCAGTCGCAGTCGGACTCGGTGTCGCGGGCACCGTCGCCGCCATGCGGCATCGCCGGCACGGGAAGCCGGCCAGAAGGCACCACCGCCACCACCACTGAGCACTACTGAGCACTACGAAGAGCGGTGGCCCCGGTGGCACAGGGGGTGTCAGGACCCGGGTGTCGCCCGGCTCCCGACAGCCCCCGCTTCGGTCTCCGCGGTCCTGCGCGGCTCGGTGTCTCGCGGCTCGGCCTGTCCCGGCTCAGTGCCCTTGGGCGTCCTTGGGCGGGGCGGTGCCGTTGTCGGAGAAGCCGACTGCCCACAGCGACGGTGACTTCGCCCCCATCCCGGCGGCAAGTTGCCGCAGTACGTGCGGATCAGTTCGCGTGAATCAGTGCGTGCGTGTTCAGTTCGTGCTGAAGACCACGTCGACCCAGTAGTTGCTCGACTTGTAGCTGGTGCTGGGGAATCCGCCGGCGCCGTAGCGGTAGACGCCGTTGGAGCCGTCGGTGCCGTTCTTCAGGGCGGTCAGCGGCCCTCGCGTCGTCGCGGACGCGAAGTAGTTGTCGTCGACGGAGTAGTGGCCCGCGGTGGTGAAGTACGAGGCGACGTACGTGGTGTTCGCCGTCACGGCCACCGGGCTGGCAAAGTTGACCTGCTGCCAACCGGAGCTTGACTCTCCGGTGAAGGTCGCCGTCGCGAGCCTGGTGCCGGTGCGGCTCCAGAGCGTTCCGGTGTGGGTGCCGCTGTTTCCCGGGCCCTTGTAGAACCGGACCCCGCGCACGAAACCTGTCTGGCTGGTACGGAACTTCACGCCCAACTCGATCGAGCCGGAGTCGGGGTCGGCCGGCGTTCCGGGCGTCGCGCTGTCTGCCCAGATCGTGCACGGGCAGCCACTGCTCGAGGCCGCTGCCGTGGTGAAGGTCCAGCTGTCCTGGCTCATCGTGTTGCCCGCGACGTCCTTGGCGCCGGACACGGTAGCCGTGTAGGAGGTGCTGTTGCCCAGCGGTGCGCCGGGTGTGAAGGTGGCGGTGCGGGTCGTGGCGTTGTAGGACGTCGTTCCGGCCACGGTGGTGCCGTTCGCCTGGGCGAGGCCGATCCGCGCGGTCGAGTCCTGGACCGGCTCGCTGAAGGTGGCCGTCACAATCGTGCCGGTGGAGACGTTGGACGCACCCGCCGCCGGGGTGCGCGACGTGATCGTCGGCGGCGTGGTGTCCGAGGTCCCGGCACCACCGTCGTCGAAGACCACGTCCACCCAGTAGTTGGTCGAGCGGTATCCCTGGCTCGGGAACCCGCCGGCGCCGTAGCTGTAGAGACCGTTCGGGCCGTCGGCGTTGTCCGCGAGGGCGGTCAGTGGCCCGCGGGAGACAGCAGCGCCGAAGTAGCTGTCGGAGCTTGCGTAGTGGCCGTTCGGCGCGAAGTAGGAGGCCACGTAGGTGGTGTCGGCGGCGACGGTCACCGGGGTCGCGAAGTTGGCCTGCTGCCAACCCGAGGTTGACTCACCGGTGAAGGTAACCGACGCCAGCCTGGTCCCGGCGGAGGTCCACAGTGACCCCACGTGGGTGCCGGTGTTTCCCGAACCCTTGTAGAACCGGATGCCGGTGATCGACCCGGCCTTGGTCGTACGGAACCTGACCCCGAGTTCGACTCCGCCGGTGTCGGAGTCCGACGCCACGGCCGGCACCGCTGAGCTCGGCCAGATGGTGCACGGGCAGGCGCCCGGAGGCGGTGATCCGTCGCCGACGGTCACGGTCCGCGCGGGACCTGGCGTTTCGGTCCGTGCACTGTCGTCGGTCGCCCGGGCCATCACCGCGAGGTTCGTGCTGGTGGCCGGGGTGAAGGTGTACGACCAGGAGCCGCGGCCGGTCGCCGGGTGCCACGACAGGCCGCCGTCGACGGACACCTCGACCCCAGCGACCACGCCCCCTCCGGTGTCGGTGGAGGTACCGCTGATGGTCAGCGGCTGACCGGCCGGAACGGTCGCGCCGGCCGCCGGCGAGCTGATCGTCGTAGTGGGCGGAGTCGTGTCGGTGGACGGGGTGGCCCCGACCAGTCCGGTCTGCAGGGTGGCCGGCTGGGCGCCCATGTCCGCGAAGAGGTTCACGGTCGCCTGCCTGACCGCGGTATCGGACGTGGTGCCCGAGACGTCACTCCAGTGGTTGTCGTCCAGACCCCACGACCACTGGATGCTTCCGGCCCCGAAGACCAGCGCGCCGCTGCGTGCGCGGTACAGCGAGAGATGGTGGGTGGCGGTGCCGGACGCGTACGTCGAGCCGTAGTCCTGCAGGTAGCTGGGGACGTTCTGGGTGTCGGTCGACAGATGAATCAGACCGTCGGGCCGGAAGCCGTTGTCCGGGCTCTCGTCCCACTCGTAGCCGAGAATCCCGTGTCCCAGTGTGGCTGTCGCGGTGGAGGTGAGGCCGGCCACCTTGGTGTTGCGCCAGAAGCGCAGCTTGGCGTCGGCCCCACCGACGTGCATGTCGGTGGCGCAGCAGTTGACCATGAACATCGTGCCGCTGAGGCTGTTCTCCGGCCGGCCGCCGTCGGCAGGTGGGCTGAACCGCGGGTCACGCCAGGTGCCGGTCCACACAGTGGGATCGAGTGGGTCGATCGTCGCGTTGGCGTGGGTCTCCTTGTAGGTGACCAGCGTCCGGTAGTTGTTCTCGTACCGCGTCTTCCAGAAGATCTCGTTGCCGCTGAAGAACGCGAGATTCACCCCGGCGTCGCGGGCCGACTCGACGTTCGTGCGCTGCTGACCCGACCAGTACTCGTCGTGGCCCACCGACAGGAAGGCCTTGTGCTGCTTGAGTAACGAGCCGTAGCGGTCTGTGTCGACGCCGGTCTCGTAGCTTGTGTCGTACCCGTTGGCCTCGAGGAAGCGGACCATCGGGTACTCCGCGCTCCACACGAAGTCGTGGAAGGTGTCACCGCTGTTGGTGTCGAACGGGCGGTTGTAGCTGACCTTGTAGGCGCGACCGGCCGGGCTGCCGGCGTAGAGGCTGTTGCCTCCGTAGTCGTTGTACGCCTGCCAGGTGGTGTCGGAGGTCTGGACGTACAGGTCGGAGCGGCTGGCGTCGTCGCGTACCACGAACACGATGTGCCCGCGGGTCGTACCGGACTTCAGTTCGGCGAAGTAGATGCCGGACACCGCGGTCGACGGTACGGCCCAGGTCGCACTGGTCGACCAGTTGCCGCAGTCGATCAAACCGGTCGTGGTGTCCTTGTCGCAGGCGGGCTGGTCGGTCGGTGCGACGTTCGCGATCGAGGTGACCTTGCGGGCGCCCGCGCCGCCGTAGTAGCCCATCCGGTAGATGCTGAGCGTGTACGTCAGCGTGGTGTCGACCTTGAAGCCGATGGTCGAACCGTGGTTCACGCTGATGTCGGTGGAGAAACCCTGCAGCGCCGGGCTGTCTGGGCTCGACACGTCCCAGTCGGTGGAGCCGGCCTGGGTGTTCTCGCAGGCGACGGGATTGAGCACCGGCGGGTCGCAGGGCGCGGCGACCGCTCGCGGCGTCGACACGAAGAGCAGCGACGCCAGCCCGAGGCACAACGTGAGAAGTAGAGCCACCGCCCGGCGACGGTTGCCACCGAGCCCAGGTGTATGCGGTCGAACGCGCACGACGTCTCCCCCCGAGATGTCGAGATGATCACCGATCCAAGCACGGCGGGACGCAGCCGCGCTGGCAAATGGGAAAGCGTTGATCATCGGGGGACGCTTCGGCTGTCTGCCTCCGAACCCGGGCCGGATGTGCTCTGCGCTTCAGACCTCGACGGTCATGTCGAGTTCGTTTCCGAACTCGGGGTTGCCGCCCCGCACGAGCAGGTAGCTGTGGCGCAGGCCGGCGCGGTAGACGACCATCGGGCCGTACGGGTGCACGTCGTCGCGGCTCAGCCGCTTGTGCTGCGGCACGCGCGTGTTGAGCTCTCGAAGAGCCGCCAGGATCTCCTCCTCGTCCAGGTCCGCGCGTTCGGCATGCGCGTCGAAGTAGGCCGCCTCCGCCCGACCCACCTCGACGGTGGAGTCGAACACGGTGATCGCGACCGACGCCCGCTTGGCGATGTTGCGAGAGTGCCGGCTGTCGGGCGACGACACCCAGACCACCTGGTCTGCGTCGAGGGGTGCGAAGAAGACGGGGGAGACCCACGGGTTTCCGTCCTCGTCGGCCGTGCCGAGGACGAGGTAGCGGTTCGCCGCGAGGATGCGGTCGACGTCGGAGCGATCGATCATGTCGGCTGCCTACCGCGGCCTAACGTCCAGCCAGCTTGGCTACGACCGGAGCGAGCGTGTCGGCGAAGTCGGCGCCGAAGACGAAGTACGAGAAGCCGAACTCCTCCCGTCGACGCTGGATCTCCTCGGCGGCCGCCGAGGGATCGGCCGGAAGCGCGGCCAGGGAGTCCGCCGCGTGAAGCGCGGCAGTGTCGGTGTCGGGAGGCGCCATGAACGGTGCGACGCTGTCGCCGATCACCGCCACGTGCTGTGAGAGTTCGACGTCTCGACCGGGGCGGAATTCGCGTACCACTCGCTGAATTTCGGACCGAGCATCTCCTGGCATCAGCGCGAAGGTGACCGTGTCCGCGAGATCGGCCGCCAGCGCCAGGGCCTTCGGACCCCGTACTGCCATCACCACCGGTGTGTGGAGGTCGGGGCCGTCGAGATCTCGCAGCGCCGTCACGGTGTCACGCACCTGGGCCAGCCGCTCGCCCGGCGGCACGACGGGCAGTTGGAGGTCTTCGATGCCAGGCCTGCCGATACCGATGCCCATCTCGAAGCGACCCTCGGTGAGCACCGACAGCGAGTGCGCTTCCCACGCGGTGCTCCAGGACTGGCGCAGCGCTGAGGCGTACACCCAGGTGCCCACCCGCAGGTCGGCAAGGCAGGCGGCGACGGCCAGGGTGGGACCAGGCGCCGGCTGCCATCGTGGGACGTCGGGCATCAGCAGTGTGGAGTAGCCGAGGTCGGCGATGCGGCGCACCCGGTCTCGCCACGTCGGCAGGTCGGATCTGAGCGGGGCGACCGCCCCGAACCGGAACGGTCTGGTGCCGGCGCTTGCCGTCGAATCGGTCATCGTTCCTGTCCTTGTTGGAGATAGTCAGTGGTACGCCAGTCAGACGGGCACCGCCGTCGAAACTCATCGGCGGCGTCGTCAGAGAAAACGGCCCCTGGCGGTCGGCTACCGCAGCCAGGTCACCTTGGCGAGGTCGGTGGTGAGCTCGACGTCGCGCCACGCCCTCATGTCGTGGCTGCCCGGGCTGACTCGGGAGATGACGACGGGGGTCTGGTCGAGGTGCCGGTGCAGGTGCGTCGCGTCGTCCTGCGCGGGGCAGAACTCGTCCTTGATGTTCGATTTCTGTACGCAGACGATGACGACGGGAAGCCCGCCCTCGTGAGGGCCGTCCGTGGGGAAGAAGTAGACCGACCAGGACGCGGCCGGCGCGATCGTCACGTCCGGAGACCCCGAGCCGTCGAAGGACCCCGAGTCGAACGAACCTGGGTCGTCGAACGACCCCGAGGTGGCTCCGTCGCTGCTGGTCTCGGGTTCGTAATCGCGGGCGAAGTCGTACCCGGGCGGAAGGATCGTGGGCAGGACCGGCCGGATGCCCTCGACCTGCCTGAGCTGTTCCTCGACAGCCCTGCGCTCGTGCAGGTCGGGTGGTGAGTCCTGGGGATTCGGCGCACTCACGATGCTGCTGACGCCGACGATCAGAGCGACCACACCGAAGATCACCCATGGCGGTATCAGTCGAGGCGAGTCCACAGCCGGATCCTGTCAGCCTTCCGCCCGTCCGGCCAGAGGTAGCCCGTGGGCTCCCCTCCCATGTGGCGGAGAGAGTGTGGCACAGATGATCACTGATCCGCGACGGCCCCGACGTCCGGAAACGTGTTTCGACTTTTCTCACCTGTTGGCTACCCAGACAGCCGGGTGGCGATCTAGGTTCTGAGGACTCGAGAAGACCTGACGATTGTGAGGTGCTCATGTCGCTACGTCATGCGCTGGCAGCGTTGGCCGTGCTGCCGGTTGTCGCCGTACCGGTGACCGCACAGGCCGCCTCCGCGACGGGACCGGAGGTGTTGCCGCAGAAGACCCAATTCGACCTGCAGGCGCACCGCGGCGGTATCGGGATGACCACCGAGGAGTCGCTGCAGGGGTTCGCCAAGGCTCTGCGGCTGGGGGTCACCACCTTGGAACTGGACGCGCACGTCACCAAGGACGAGAAGGTCGTCGTCAACCACGACCGGCAGATCAGTGCCCAGAAGTGCCGCGACACCGAGCCTGTCACGCCGGGCGATCCGATGTATCCGTACGTCGGCAAGTACATCAAGGACCTGACGCTCGCTCAGATCAAGACGATGGACTGCGGATACCAGCAGCTGCCCGGGTTCCCTGAGCAGGAGGTGATCCACGGCTTCCGGATGGTCGAGCTCAAGGACGTGCTGAATCTCGTCAGGAGCTACAACGCCAACCAGGTGAAGCTGAACATCGAGACAAAGGTGGAGGCGGGCGCGCCGGAGCAGACCGCGCCACGCGGGTTGTTCGTTCGCCGGGTGTACGAGGAAATCCACGCCTCCGGAATCGAGGACCAGGTGACCATCCAGTCGTTCGACTGGGGCGCACTGATGGAGATGCATCGGCTCGCGCCGACGTATCCTCTGGTGGCGTTGACGAACTACGACTTCCTCCAGGTGGGCCAGCCCGGCGCCTCGCCGTGGCTCGGCGGGATCGACGTCGACGACTACGACGGAGACTTCGTGAAGGCCGCCGACGCTGTCCCTGGCGTCACGGCGCTCTCTCCGGTGTACGGGTTCCCGCAGAACGGAACGATCAGCGACCCCGCGTTCCGCTTCTACGTCAGTGACGACATGGTGTCCGAGGCACACGCGCGTGGCCTGAAGGTCGTCCCGTGGACCTGCGACGACCCCGCCACCGTCGAGGCCCTCATGGACATGGGCATCGACGGCATCATCACCAACTACCCGAACCACGTCCGACAGATCATGGCCGACCGCGGCATGCGACTGCCCAAGGCCTACCAACCCCGCTGAGCCGTGGGTCACAGCCCGGGCGGCGGGCGGTGCTCTCCCGGAGGGGGGCCTGCCTCTGGCCCGGGCCTCTCTCCGGGGGGAGGCGTTCGTTCGTAGCCCGATTCATCGGAACGCCTGACGGACTCGCGACGGCTCCTCTCCGCCCGCTCCTCCTGACTCCGGCGGTAGGCGTCCTCCAACATCCGTTGTGCGATGGGACGGCCACCGAGACCGAAGGCCAGGGCGAGGCCGAGGGCGAGTGCTCCCATGGTCGCCGCGAACGCGATCTGCACGATCTGCTCGGCGATCCTCAGTTGCTGAAGGATCATGAAGCCCGCGATGACCATGATCAGTGCGGGAAGGACGGTCCCGGCGACCTTTCCGGTCGGGCTGTCGCCCATGGCCCGGTTGACCGCGGCGCCAACGAGGCCGGCGAGGATCGCCGCGACCACGAAGATGATGATCGCCGCGACGATGTTCGGCAGGTACGCGATGACCCGGTACATGAACGCCGTGAGCGCCGCGATGTGGAGTACGCCCACCGCCACGAAGACGAAGATCAGGAAGACGATCCAGAAGACAATTCGGGCGATCAGATGCGCCGGACTGTCGCCGGCCACGGCGGACAGGTACCTGTGCGCATGGGAGTCGTGCAGGCGTCGATCGATTCCCACCTTCTCGAGGATCTTGCGTACGGCGGCCGCAACCAGTCTGGCCACGATGTAGCCGATGACGAGAAGGATCAGGAATCCGACGAGGTTGGGGAGAAATCCGATCACCCGGTCCAGAGCCGGGCGTAAACCTTCAGCCACGTACATGACAAACCCCCAAGCCGACGATGATGGGCCAACCGGCGTCGTGTCAGTTGCCGGCCGATGGACCGGAACCCAATTCGGAGGATCGCCGGCCTGACGCTCGGCCCGTTTGCAACATTTGCCCGACGAAATTGCGTAGCCAAGGGGCGGACGTCCTCGCCGGGAACGTCGTGGGTCACCGCGTCGGGTCCAGTGGGCAGGACGCGTGCGGCAGGTGAGCCCTTGACCCGGGGCGGAGGTGGGGCTACCTTGCCCTTTAAACCACTAGGTTGAAAGGAGCGGCGGTGCCGGCCGACACGCTGTCCAGGGTCTTCACGGCCCTGGCCGACCCGACCCGCCGCGACATGGTGGCCCGGCTCGCCGTAGGCGACGCCACCGTGAACCAGCTCGCCGAGCCGTACCAGATCAGCGTGCAGGCCGTGTACAAACATCTGCGCGTGCTGGAGCAGGCGGGCATGGTGCGCAGGTTGCGCGGCCCGCAGCCGCGGCCGGTGCACCTGGAGACCGAGGCGCTCGACCTGTTGGACGAATGGGTCGAGCGATACCGCCGGATGGCCGAGCAACGCTATCAGCGCCTGGACCGCGTGCTGGCCGAACTGACCGAGGCCGACGAACCCGAGGAGCACCAGGCATGACCAGCATCGAGGCGGACCGCACGGTCCCCGTCATCCGGACAACGCGCGAGTTCCGGGCCACCCCTGCGCAACTGTTCCGGGCACACACCGACGCCGAGCTGTTCAGGCGGTGGATCGGTCCGGACACCATGAGCACCCGGATCGACTCGTGGGACGCGCGGACCGGCGGCAGTTATCGGTACGTCTCCATTGCCGCCGACGGTGCGGAGTACGGATTCCGTGGCTGCTTCCACGACGTACGCCCCGACCGGATCGTGCAGACCTTCACCTACGAGGGCGAGCCCGACGGGGTGGTCCTGCAGACCCTGTGGTTCGACGACCTCGGCAACGGCCGAAGCGGGCTGCGCACCCAGTCGCTGGTGGAGAGTTTCGAGGTACGCGACGCCTGGCTGAAGAGCGACATGGAGACCGGCGTGGAAGACGGCTACGCCAAACTCGAGAGGATGCTGTCCGATGGCACTGTCTGACCTGTCCCCGGCCGAACGGCACCGCCAGGTCGCCGGCGCATTCACCGATCGCGTCCGTGGTGCGAAGGACTGGGACGTCCCGGCGCCGGTCGACGGCTGGAACGCGCGGGACGTCGTACGTCACCTGGTCGAGTGGCTCCCACCGTTTCTTTCCGGCGGCACCGGCGTCGAGTTGCCCACGGGTCTCAGTGTTGACGAGGACCCGGTCGCGGCGTGGGAGGCACAGTGCGCCGCGGTGCAAGCGCTGCTTGACGACCCGGAGACCCCGCAACGAATGCTTGCCAACCCGCACATCGGGGAAGTACCCCTGGATCGCGCGATCGACCAGTTCTACACCTCCGACGTGTTCATGCACACCTGGGACCTCGCCCGCGCCACCGGACAGGACGACCGGCTCGAGCCCGAGTTCTGCGCGGCTCTGCTGAGCGGCATGGAGCCGATCGAGGACCTGCTGCGTTCCTCGGGCCAGTACGGCCCGGCCGTACCCGTTCCCGACGACGCGGACGCGCAGACCAGGATGCTCGGCTACATCGGACGCGACCCGTTCTGGACGACGCCGCGCTGACGGAGGGCTGTGGTGACGTGCGCGTAGTGCCACCTGGGTCTTCCAGTCCGCGGGGATGCAACGCCTCGTCACCGCGCTTCTTCCCCCAGCGGCGGAGACCACATCGGTTCAGTTGCACGCGGATCACGACGAGTGGTTTCGGCGTTTTGAGGCAGATCCGGATCGGCCGAGCGTGAACGACTTCTACCGAAGCCGATACGAGGGCGCCCAGGAAACTCCGGCCGACCACGGGGTGAAGACCGATGGGCTGACCCCGATGGAGGTCGCGCACGAGGTGGCCGCCGTCATCAACCTGGCGTGAGGTGGCCGGCCTCCACCCGGAGCACGCGCAGAAGCCCGGCGGCGTGGGCGTTCGCCGAGGGGCGAAGGCTCGGCTTGACGCATGCCGATATGGGCATATGATTGCGGCCATGGCACGAGCAGCGACGACGTCGGACGTCTTCAACGCGATCGCGGAGCCTCAGCGCCGGCAGATGCTGGTGCTGCTGCGGGCTGGTGAGCGGCCGGTGACCGACCTGGCCCAGGAGCTGGGCATGAGTCAGCCGCGGGCGTCCAAGCACCTGCGGGTGCTCCGCGAGGTCGGGCTGGTGCGTGATCGCAAGGCGGGCAAGCAGCGTCTGTACGGCCTCGACGCCCGCGGGCTGCGGCCAGTCCACGAGTGGGCCGGCGGGTTCGAGCGGTTCTGGAACGAGAGCTTCGACCGGCTCGACGCGTACGTGCAGGACCTGAAACAGGCACGGCAGGAGGAGTAGCTGATGAGCGCGACAGGACGAGGAGAGCCGGCGCGGTCCGCGACGGCCGACCGGGAGATCGTCATCTCCCGGGTCGTCGCCGCCCCACGGGAGTTGGTGTTCGAAGCGTTCACCGAGGTCCGGCATCTGTCGCGGTGGTGGGGGCCGGACGGGTTCAGCACGACCACGCAGTCGTTCGAGTTCCGCGTCGGCGGGGAGTGGGACTTCGTGATGCACGGGCCGGACGGTACGGACTACAGGGAGTGGATCTCCTGGACCGAGATTGCCCCGCCGGAGCGGATCGCCTTGCTGCACGGGGAGTCTCGCGGCGACCCGAACGCCTTCGAGTCGGTGCTGACGTTCGAGCCCGACGGTGCGGCCACCCGGCTCGAGATGCGCACGGTGTTCCCCACCAGGGAACTCCGCGAGGAAGCGGTGGAGAAGTACCACGCGATCGAGGGCGGCCGGCAGACCCTGAGCAACCTGGCTGCGTACGTCACCGAGATTGCCCGGAAGGGGGCGGAGGGCTGATGGCCGGCAAGGTGTTCTTCAGCGTGTCGATGTCGCTGGACGGCTTCATCGCGCCCGAGACCTCCGAGGAGCTGATGGGGCGGCAGTGGATGGAGCTGCAGCGGTGGGTGTTCCCGCTCCGGTTCTTCCGGGAGAACCTCAAGCTCGGCAACGGCGGGGAGGAAGGGCGCGACAACGACATCGCGCGGGAGACGTACGAACGCACCGGCGTGAGCGTCATGGGCAAGCGCATGTTCGACGCCGGTGAGCAGATGTGGCCGGAGGACGCGCCGTTCCACACGCCGGTCTTCGTCGTCACACACGAGAAGCGTGATACGTGGGAACGACCCGGAGGAACGACCTTCCATTTCGTCAACGACGGCATCGAATCCGCGCTCGACCAGGCTCGGGTGGCGGCCGGTGACCGGGACGTCCGCATCGCCGGCGGCGGCGAAACCATCCTGGAGTTCGTGAACGCCGGCCTGGTCGACGAGTTCTCGATCGCGCTCTCACCCGTATTGTTCGGCTCCGGGATCCGTTTGTTCGAAGGCGTGGATGCCGGCCGCATCGCCCTGAAGCAGGTCGGCGCGGAGCACTCCCCGAGGGTGACGCACCTGACCTACGCCGTCCGGGAACGGTAGGCGCGTAGGCGCACCGCGGAGGGCGCGAGCGGTATCCGCCCGCGCCCGCGCAGTATTTCGACGCTCAGCCGCCCACCGCGTCGTGTGGGAAAGCTTCCGCGGCCAACGTCCGTCCAGGGCGCATCCGGGGCGCCGTCGGCATCACGATCGTGCGGCGGGCCGGAGTCAGGCGGGCCATCAACTCCTCCGACGGCAGGTAGTTCATGCGGGACGCGAGCAGGTGGGGTGCGTACCGGTAGATCAGAACTCGTCGTTCGCCCGGATTCGTACGCGGCATCGAACCGTGGCAGATCCCGTCGGTGAACATCAGTGCGTCACCGGCGCGCAGGTGCACCTCCCGCATGCCGATTGCCTGGTCCGCGCTGTGCCCGGCGTTCCAGTTGCTGTGCGGGTGCACGCTGTGCGCCTTGTGACTGCCCGGGACAATTGTCGTCGCGCCGTCGCCCTCACCGATGTCGGTCAGCGCCATCAGGATGTTGATCTGGCCGACGGCCCAGTTGCCGTTGTGCCAGCGGAAAAGCCCCGTGAACCGTACGTTGTCGCCGCCGGAGTGCATCGGGATGTAGCCGCCGCTGCGCCGGACGTTCAGGAAGCACTCGTCGATCCGCAACTTCTGGTGCGCGCCGGAGATGATGTAACGGCGCACCTCGTCGATCCATGACGGGTGGTCGATCAGCTCCTCGAAGGCCGGGCCTCCTTCGATGATGTTCTGGAAGTTGACGCCATCCTCGGCGCCGTACGTGTGCACCTCGACGTCGCCGATCCACTCCCCCGGACGCAGCGCGTTGAGATCTTGACTGTCCACCCAGGTGTTGATCGCTCGCAGTTGGTCTCCGCTGAGCGCACCGCGGAGGATGCGGTAACCGTTGACGTCGAAGAGGTAGTCGCGTTCCTGCCGGGTGAGGTCTTCGCCGCTGGGTGAGACGACGTCGGCGTCAGCCACTGTGGACATCTGGTAACCCCCAGGAAATGGAGCCGTTCTGCCTTCTGCTCCAGACTGGCATGTTCCGGAGCATCTCCGCAGTACCGCTCGTGCCGCCTGGTTGATTCTGGTCAGGTGATCTCACTGGGCCGGTTCGTGGTCGTTGCGAGCTGTCAGCTGATCGTGGAGAGGGAGCCTCCACCGTCGCCGCGGCCTGCATTGCCTACCGACTGAGTACAGCGCCGTAATGTCCACCGGGAAGCGCCCCGTCGGACTCCGTGTAGACAGACTGAGGCTGGGTCGTCCTTGGGAACCTTCCCTTCAGGACGACACCGGCGTCCACGGCGGTGGCGACGTCGCTGCCGGGTATGCCGAGCAGAAGCACGTCCGCATTCTCGAAGGAATCGGTGTGCGTCCTGCCCACGGCGGCCCCGAGGTGGTCGCCGGGACGGGCGTTCGCCCCCAGGCTGAACCCATCTCCTGGCAGGCAGGAAAGAGGGTCGCGATCATGGCCGAAGTAGGAGACGGCTGCGCCGGCGTCCTTGACGGTGCCGACGTCTTCACCAGGTACGCCGATGACGACCTGAGCCTCGTTGCAGTCCCCGTCGGGATAGTCGAGTTGCCCCCCGCGCACGCTGGCACCGAAGTGGTCGCCGGCCTCGGGCCGGCCGGGGATGGTGACGCCGCTGTCCTTACCCTGACGAAGGACGGAGAGGGACGTGGCCCTGGTGGCGCCGATACGCAGGCCTTGCACCATGCCGGCGTCGCGGACGGCGCCCAGGTCCTCGCCGGGGACACCCACCCATCCAACGTCACGAAAAGCGTCGACGGCGGCGCCGAACCGGTCGCCGGCCTCGACCGCTCCGGGTATTCCTTGCGTGTTCTGGGTGACGGCGTAGGGCCCAGGACCAGCCGGAGGGGCACCCGGGGTCGGCAGCACCGTCACCATGCCGGCGTCCTTGTGGGGGCCGATGTCCTCGCTCGGCTGGCCTACGAGTACCCCACCGCCGCTGACGTCGTACCAGCGAAGTGCGGCAAGCTCTTCACCGAACCGGTCCCCTGGTTCCGGCCGACCGGGCACCCCGGGAGTGTCTTGGGTGTACAGCCGTGGCGCACTCGCCACCCGGTCGACGACCTCGGTGTAGGCCACCGCCCCCGCGTCAGCCTGGCCGGACACGTCACGGCCCGGCGCGCCGATCCAGATCCGCCCGGAGACGCGTTGAGTCGTGGGCGAACGGACCGATTCGACGGCGAGAGCGTCCCCGAACTCGTCGCCGGGCCTGGCCTGCAGTGGGATCCGCAGCGATGCTCCAGTCCCGAGGCCAGCCCGGGTTCCGAAGATGACGTAGAGGGCGCCCCCGCCGTCGACACCCGGAGCACCGACGACCAGATCAGAGCAGTTGTCGCCATCAATGTCGGCAATGGCGACGGCGGCACCGAACCGGTCACCGATCTGCTGCTCATCACCCAACGACGCTCGCAGGATCACCCGACCACCGCGTGGTTTCTCCGCGTTGACTTCCCCCAGTGGAACCTCGTTGTGGACCTCGACACGTCCCAAAGTGCCGGACTGGCCGTTCGGTAGGGGAGCCGTGGGAAGTCCCACCGCGAACCCTGTGAGGTCGGTGGGGTCGCAGGGAGACTCGGCGGCCACAGCCGACGACGTAGTTGCCCCGCTCACAGTGGCACACAGGAACGCCCCTACCAGCAGGGGACGTACAAATCTGGCAATACGGATCATGATGACCGCGCATTCCGAATCAGAACAGCCAGCGCGATGACGACGGCAGACCTGGAGTGGCCCAAAACTAGACGTACACCCAGGGCCCGTCAAGAAGTAGCAGCGACGGTGTCCGGCCTGCGAACCGCTGAGCACCCCCGACCTCGCCGCCCTGCGCGGTGCGGGGCTGGTGACGACTCGCCGGACGGGCCGTGCGGCCGTGCATCTGCGTACCCGAACAGGTACGGCGCTCACGGCCCAGCCGTAGGACACCTCAGCGTGGCGCGGCGGCCGGTGTCGCGTACGGCGAACTCCGCCACTGCGGCTGCGTCCAGGTTCCGGCCGGCGGCGAAGGCTCGGTCGTGAGCGGGACCGCCTGAGGCGGCGCGCGCCGCCTTCTCCGCGCAGGCTCGCAGGCTCGGGTCCGGGTGGTAGTAGGCGTAGACGTCGGCGCCGACGGTCTCGCGGAGTCCGGCCCCGGCGCCGAGGAGGGTGGCGACGCGCAGGTGGTTGCCCTCCTTCGACTCGACGACCGCGAGCGTTTCGACGAAGAACGCGAGGTTGGCCAGGTCCCGCGTCTCCTGGGAGAGGCTGATGCCTTCCACGACGTGCGCCCGGGCGAGGTCGTGGTTTCCGAGGGCGAGGGCGGCCTGGGAGAGGTTGTAGAGGGCGACGTACGTCGACAGTCTGTCGCCTCGGGCGCGGGCGAGATGGAGGCCGCGTTCGATCTCGGGTACGGCCGTCGAGGGTGCGCCGCGGAGCAGGTGCACCGTGCCGAGCCAGACATGGACGAGGGAGGCCATCCACAGCGAGCTGTCGTCCTGAAGGGCATAGCGGAGCCCGGCGCGGAAGCGGTCCTCGGCGGCGTCGAGGTCGCCTGCGGCAAGAGCGGCGAGCCCGGTGCCGGCGCGTGCCTTGCTGCGGACCTCCAGGTCGTCCTGGCCGGAGGCGACGCGGTCGGCCTCTGCCCAGTACGACGCGGCGGTGGCATGGTCGCCGGCGGCGTACGACATGGTGGCCCCGGCAAGGTGGACGCGGCTGCGCTCCCAGGACGGGAGGTCGGTGGCGAGACACCGGTCGGCGAGGCGGCGACCGACGCTGAGCTGGCCGCGCAGCCACCAGTAGAGCCACATGAACCACGTGATGCGGGCGGCCGTGCGCGGGTCGTCCGCGTCGAGGGAACGGTCGACGGCGACGAGGATGTTCGCCTCCTCCTCCTCGATCCGTGCAAGCCAGTCCACCTGGTCCGCACGTTCGTAACCTGCGGCTGCCTGCTCGGTGAGGTCGAGGTAAACGCGGGCGTGGGCGCGACCGATTCGGGCGGCGCGGTCGCCGACGAGGCGGCTGCGGGCGTACTGCGCAATGGGTTCGAGCATGTCGAACCGGTCGCTGCGGACGCGCACGAGCGAGTGCGCGGCGAGCTCGTCGAGAGTTCCCAGTACGTCGTACGCGGCGATGTCGTCACCGGCTTCCGCCACGGCCTCGATCGCCTCGAGAGTGGCGCCGCCACGGAAGGCCCCGAGCAGCGTGAAGAGGCGTTGCTGGACGGGATCGAGCAGGCTGTAGCTCCAGTCGAGAGTGGCCCGCATGCTTCGCTGCCGCTCGGGGAGGTCGCGGGCTCCCGGCGCAGCGCCGGCGGCCTCGAGCCGGTCGAGCAGTGCACTCGGAGACAGCAGCCGTAGCTGTGCCGCGGCGAGTTCGATGGCAAGGGGCAGGCCGGCGAGGCGGTGGCAGAGGTCCGCGGCTGCCGGTACGTCCGTCGCCTCCGTTCGCACTCCTACCGAACGTGCCCGGTCCCACAGCAGGGCACCGGCCGGGTGGGCGCGAAGCTCCTCGACGGTCGTGGCATCGCGGCCGGGCAGGTCGAGCGGCTCGACGACGTACGCGCGCTCGGCCCGCACTCGCAGCGGCGAGCGGCTCGAGACCAGCACGGTGAGCCCGGGGCACTCCGCGGCGAGCTGTCCGACCTGGACCGCGGCGCTGAGCAGATGCTCGAAGTTGTCGAGGAGCAGCAGGTGCCGGGCTGTCCGCAGCTGCGCGGCTACCAGGTCGTAGGCGTCCGGGACGTCGATGCCCTCCAGCCCCAGGACGCGCCCGATGGTGGCCATGAGCGCGGAGGCGTCGGCGAGCGGCGCGAGGGAGATCTGCAGGGCGCCGTCCGGGAACATCCCGGCGAGTACGTCCGACACGGCGGCGGCCAGCCGGGTCTTCCCGACCCCGCCAGGTCCGGTGAGCGTGACCAACCGGGCTCCGGAGCGTACGAGACCGGCGACTGCGGCGATGTCTTCGTCGCGGCCGAACAAAGGGGTCGGCGGAATCACCAGTGTCGACGGCCTGGCCACTGGTTCGGCGGTGGACTGGCGGCGGGGAACAGCGGCTACGAGCGCACCGCGGTCGCTCTCGCTGGCACCGAGCGCGTCGGCAAGGGAGCGGACGGTGTGCGGGTACGGCCGCGTCCGTGCGCCGCGCTCCAGCGAACTCACGGCGTGCGGGGTCAGGCCGGCGCGCTCGGCAAGCTCCTGCTGGGTGAGTCCGGCGCGTTCGCGGAGGGTTCGCAGAAGCCCGCCGAATGTCTGCACAGGCACGCTCCTCCTCCCCTGGCCATGCGCTGGAGCACCAGTGTCGTGCGACGCTGCCGACTGTACGAGCAGTGTGCGGGTTCTGCTCGTGGTCTGTGACGCGCGCGGGCACGAGGCTGACTGCATGACAGCAACAGCGTGGCTCCCGGAGGGGTGGAGCCACCCGCTTCGGGTTCCACTGAGTACGGGGCATCACCTGCGCCCGATCCGGGCCACCGACGTCGATCTGGACATGCAGGCGGTGATGGGGTCGCAGGAACGGCTCTGGTCGCTGTACGGCGACGCCTGGGGGTGGCCCCCAGCGACGATGACCGCGGAACAGGACCACGCGGACCTGGCCCGGCACGAGGCCGAGACCGAGCGGCACGAGTCCTTCAACTACGCGCTCTTCGACAGCGGCGAGACCGAGCTGTTCGGCTGCGTCTACATCGACCCGCCGATCCTCGACGGTACGGACGCCGAGATCTCGTGGTGGGTGGTCGACTGGCTCGTGGGCGGGCCGATCGAAGCCGCCCTCCACGAGTTCGTACCGCGCTGGATCGCCACGGACTGGCCCCTTGGTAACCCGCACTACACGCACCGTCAGACCCAAGGAGATCCAGCATGACCAGAACTGTCGTCACGGCCTGCGGTGCCGCACTGGCACTCGCACTGCTCGGGCTCACCGCGCCCTCGGCCAGTGCGGACCCACGCGAAGTGGTGGTGGAGGGTTCCGAGCCGACGGTGTCGTGCGAGGGGCGTACCACCGACGACTCTTTGATCGACTTCACGCTCAGGACGAACGCCGAAGGACAGGTGCTGGAGAGTTACCTCGAGATCTACGAGGCCGGCTCCGGCGACCACCTGGCCCAGGGCGTCCCGGTGGAGGCCACCTTCACCGACGGCACGGTCGACGCGAGCTTCGAGCTCATGGATCCCTCCGGTGCCTCGGCGGGTAACGCTCACCTGGTCGGCACCTACACCGTCGGGGAAACGGTGACGACGAAGGACCACATTCGCCGGAACAACAGTCAGTGGCACTCCGTGCACTCCTACACCCCGTACTCCCTCACCTGGTCCAGCGTCGAGCTGGGCCCCTGGCAGGTCGGGAGCCTGGACTGCACCGCCTGGGCGAGCGAGGGCACCACCTCCTTCACCAACCCCCATCGCGGCGTGGGCTTCGGCGCTTACTGGAACCCCTCGCCGGAATGCTCCACCGATGAGGCCCGGTTGCTCGACGTGTCGACGTTCGAGGACGAGACGTTCCTGCTGGTCGAGACCACGGACGCGTGGGGCGTGGCGGCGGTCTCGGGCAACGGTGTACAGACCGGCACGGTCGAGTGGTACGACCCCGAGGGGGAGCCGTTGGGTTCGGAGCCGGCATCGGCAACGTGGCAACGGCTGAGCCCGGCCAAGGTCACCACGGCATCGCCGTCCCCGACGAGCAACCTCGTCACGCACACCACGGCGTACCAACTCGGCTTCCAGTTGACGAGTGTGGACGGCGACCGTCTCGTCACCACGTGCGGCGTCGGCTTCGTCGAGTGGCGCCAGATCGGCGGCCTCGAGGAGTGAATCGGTTCGCGAACGAAGCCCGCCCCGGGTCGCCGGGGCGGGCTTCGGTTCTGCCTTGTGCCTCGAGGTTCGCCTCTTGACGTTGTGCCGACGGCACCTACCCTGCTTGCACCGTTGCGGCAGTGGACGGGGGACGTTCGCTCACATGTTTCCGGGTGTGCTCAGTGTTCGTGCATGCGAAGGTGGGTGGAGATCGTGGCAGCACCTGTGTCCCGTAGGAGGCTTCTCGGACGTGCCGGGACGGTCGGGCTGGGGATCGTGTTCGCCGGCAGCATCGACTCGATTGCCGGGCCGCGGTCGGCGTTGGCGGCTACGCGTTCCGCGGTCGGTTACGGTCCGCTCGTAGCGGATCCCGCCGGTCTGCTGGCGTTGCCGCCGGGGTTCACCTACCGAATCGTCGCCCGGTCGGGCATCACTCGGCTGGAGACAGGCGAGCCGACACCGAGCGACCCGGACGGGTCGGCGAACTTCGGCAGTTCGTCCGGGATGACGCTGGTCACCAACCACGAGATCGGTGGCAACGAGGCGTTCCGGGTGCCGGCCCTGCCAGGTCTGGCGTACGACCCGGGTGCGCGCGGCGGTACGACGAACATCGACCTGACCGCTGACGGCACACGGGTTCGCGAGTACGTCAGCCTGGCCGGGACCGACAACAACTGCGCGGGTGGGAAGACACCGTGGGACACGTGGCTCACCTGTGAGGAGACCGAACGCCGCGCGGGCGGCAGGTTCGTGAAGGACCACGGTTATGTGTTCGAGGTGGATCCGTTCGACCAGGCCGCCAACGCCGACCCGGTTCCGTTGAAGTTCCTCGGTCGCTTCGCCCACGAGGCGGTTGCGGTCGATCCCGCGACCTCGGCGGTGTACGAGACCGAGGACGCCACCGCTCCGAACGGACTGTACCTTCGGTGGACCCCGCCCGAGGGGTTCGTCGGTGGCAAGGGTGCCTTCCGCGCGCTCGCCACATCCGCCGATGGCGGGACGGCCGGAACGCTGCAGGCGATGAGTTGCTTCAGCGACGGTGTGCACATCGCGGACCTGTCCGAGGCGACCGAGCACGGTACGAAGTACAAGGTCCAATGGGTGGATGTGCCTGATCGCGACGCGCGTACGACTTCGGTCCGCAAGCAGTTCACCGATGACCAGGTCACCCGCAGCCGCAAGCTCGAGGGTGCCTGGTGGGCAGACGGCGGCGCCTACTTCGTCGCCAGCTTCGCCCGGACCACCGACGGCAGCGTGAACGAGCACGACGGTCAGGTGTGGTTCTACGATCCCTGCAAGGAGACCGTCACCCTGAAGACGATCTTCGGTGTCAATCCCGACCCGGCCGACGAGGCCTACCACGACGGGCCGGACAACATCACCGTCTCACCGTACGGCGGCGTCATCCTGGCCGAGGACGGCGTAGGGATCCAGTACCTGGTGGGTGTGACCAAACAGGGAAAGTCCTATCAACTGGCTCGCAACCAACTCAACGGCAGCGAGTTCGCCGGCCCCAACTTCAGCCCGGACGGCTCGATCATGTTCGCGAACATCTACTCGCCCGGGCACGTCTTCGCCATCACCGGTCCGTGGGGACGACCCAGCAACGCAGACGTGTAGCTGTCTCGGCGGGTGTCCACATCCAGCAGGTACCGGGTCCTCGGCCGCTGCGATCTCGCGTAACGTCCGCTCCCACCCCTGCGCAGACGACTCGTACATCCGAACGTCCGTCACAAGCTCAGATGATGACCCGCAGACGCTCAGTTCGTCATGGGTACGGCTCAACTCGTCTTGCGCTCCGCGCCGGTCGTCCGGTGCCAGGAGGTCATATGGCCATAGACGACGATGTTGCCTGACCAGCCGACCGACTTGCCGTACGTGCCGCCGCAAGTGATGAGCCGGAGTTCGGAACGTTCACTCTTCCCATAGATCTGACCGATCGGAAGGTTCGCCTTCGACTGAAGCGATGCGCCGTCGATGACGTACTCGACGACGATTCCGTCGGCGCGCCTCACCGCGACCTTCTGGCCACGACTCAGGGCACCGAGGCGGTAGAAGACGGCGGTGTGGCGGCGGCCGAACCTGGAGTCCAGATGACCCAGGATGACAGTACGGCCGGGACGCCCAGGAGTAACGCTGTACTTGTACCACCCGGCGAGGTAGGGCTTCTCCGCAGGCGGTACGCCGATGGTGCCGTCCGGGGCGTTTCCGACCGCGACGAGGGGGGCGGCGACATCGATGGCACCGATGTCGAGACGCACCGGTCGTGCGTTGGTCGTCAGCGGCTGCGCCGGAGGTTGCTTCGGAGTGTGATCGGGCGTGGGGGCTGCGAGCCTTTCACCTACCGACTCCGGTGGAGGCATCGTCGCAGTGGGCATCGGTGGTGGCGCCGCTCGACCGAGTTGGTCGGAAATGATCAGCCCGAGCCCGCTCACTGCCGTGACCATGAGCATCAGGGCTGTGGCCGCCCTCCGCGCCGCGGGTCGCGGGCGGAGGGTCAACCACGGTAACCGTCGCATGCGTTCCACGCCGATGGTCAGGCCGCAGTGGCGTTCCGGTGGAGCCCTCGGCGCCGCAGCGCGATGACTCCGCCGGTGACCGCGAGTCCCAGCAGAACGCCGCCGGCGGCAGTCGCCGCACCAGGTCCACTGCTCAGAGTCGAGCCGTCACCGGCGTTCGGCCCGTTTGGATCGGTCACAGGCGGGGCGATCGACTCATCGGAGTCACCATTTCCGTCACCAGATTCGCCCGAGAACTGGTTGCCGAGGGCTTGCAAGTCCGCACAGTCTTGGTTCGGGTCGAACGGGTCGCCGGCGTTGTCGTTGCCGACGGTGCAGTCCGTCTGCCAGACGTCCATTACCTGATCGGTTTCGTTCAGCGTCACGAGCGTGACCGCGACCTTGTCATCGTGTGCGGTGACCGTCGCGCAGACGAGCTTGAAGACATCGAACGGAAGGGGGTTCTTCCCCTCCGTCTTGGTGAACAGCACCCAGGGGTTGACATCGCCACCGCCGCCGCGGTTCTCCTTCCAGATCCACAGCTGGTTGTCCGGATCACCGTAACCAGCCGTTCCGGGTACGAAGACCACGAACTTGTCGTTGTTCAACTGCGTCGAGTCGATGCAGAGCCCAGATCCGCTCGGCCCGGGCCCATCAAGCGTCGGCGTGACCTGAGATCTGACGGCGACCCCGTTGGCAGCAGGCAGCACGCTCGCGCTTGCCTGCGAGATCGGCACCAACGCGAGAAGGCCGCTGATGACGATGGTCGAACTCAAGGTCGCCATCAGGCGGCGACCGATCCTCATCCTCTGGAGGAGAGGACGGGGCTGGGGTGAATGCGCCTTCATCCGGGACCCCATTCGTGGCAGTCGGACAACACCGGAGAGCTACCAACATAGAAGGGATCACCGGAATGCACTGAAGATTTCTTCGACTTGTGGCGAAGGTGCCGGGGATCGGACCTGAACACGAACGCTTCGGGTGCCCACCTCCGCGCGCCGCGCGCCAGCTTGGTGCCGACCTGGGCGCACACCCGTCCCGCTCACTGGATAGCCTGGACTCGTGGTCGCCCGATGAGAACCTTCCGGTTGGCGCGATCACTCTCCCCGGCGGTGCAGGTGCTGCTGGTCAACTCGTTCGGCATCGCGTTCGGCTTCTTCATTCTCATCCCCTTTCTCGCCACGTACCTTCGCGACGAGCATCACCTCACCGCGGCCGCCGTTGGTGCGATCCTCGGCCTGCGGGTGTTCTGTCAACAGGGCCTGACTCTGGTCGGTGGTACGGCGGCTGACCGGTTCGGCGCACGGCCGGTGATCATCGTCGGATGCGCGTTGCGTTGTGTGGCGTTCGCCATGTTCGCCGTAGTCGACCAGGTGGCAGGACTCGTCGCGGCGTCCATGCTGGTCGGCCTCGCCGGGGCCTTCTTCAGTCCGGCGGCACGGGCCTACATAGCGGTCGAGGCCGGAGAGCGGCGCCTCGACGCCTTCGCCCTGCAGAACATCGCGAGCACCGTTGGTGCGCTCACCGGCCCGTTGTTGGGCAGTGTGCTGATCGCGGTGGACTTCCGGTGGACGGCCGGAGTCTCGGCGGGCATCTTCGCCGTCCTCACCGTCTGGCAGTGTTTCGCGCTGCCGTACCGCCCGGTCGAACCACTCACCACCAGAGCGCTGGGCGTCGCGGTGCGCGACGCCCTGCGTAACCGCTCGTTCCTCGGTTTCGCCGTGGCGACGTCCGTACTCTTCCTGCTGTACAACCAGTTCTATCTGTCGCTTCCGCTCGAGGCCACCCGCGTCACTGGATGGGCTGGGGCGGCCGGGTGCGTGTTCCTCGTGTCCACGCTCGTGACGCTGGGAACCCAGCTCCGGATGATCAAGTGGATCCACCGGACCATCGCTCCGGGGGTGGCGATCGTCGGCGGTCTCGTCGCCGTCGCGGCGTCGTTCGTCCCGTTGGCGTGGAGTACGACGTCGGCGCCGGCGGACGACTCGGGCGCCGTATCCACAGGCTGGGCCGTAGGCATCGTCGTAGCGGCGCTGCCTGTACTGGTGGCGACACTTCTGTTGACGTTGGGTCTCGACGTCGCGCAGCCTTACGCGCTCGACCTCGTGAGTGGTTTCGCGCCGACGGGCCTCACCGGGACCTACATCGGGCTCGCGACGACCGCGGCGGGGATCACCACCGCGCTCGGCAACACTGCCGTCGGGTATGCCGACGACCTCGGCCGGCAGTGGTCGACGCCCTGGATCAGCCCTGTCATGTTGGGAACCCTCGCGGTCGGGGCTGCGGTGACCGTCGCGGTGTTGCAGCGACGGGGACGGCTCGACCTCGATCCACCGGCTTCGACCTGACCGTCCCTTGAAGTGCCGGGTTCAGTCCAGGCGGCAGGTCTGGGCGTTTCAGGTCTAGGCAGACGGGGCGGCGGGACGGTCTCACACTTGCGATGATCATGCTCGGCTGGTGGCCTATCGACCTCGTCCGGGGCTGTTGGCGTCACGACTGGCGTCGGCCTCAGCCGTGCGGTGGCCGGTCGAGGATCGACGGTCGACTCCTATGCAGTTGCGTGCAGCTCCGCCTCGACGGCTTGGTACAGGTCACTGAGGCCGGCGCCTCGTGCGTGGACGATGCGTCGGACGGGGCTTGGTCCGCGGTGGGGAAGGCCGAGGTTGGTGCGGCGGCGGCGCGCCCAGGGGTTGTTGAAGCAGCGCGGCTTCTGCAGAGGGTCCTGGGCGTCTTTGAGGAGTCCGAGGAGGATGTGTTCGGGCGTCATCTGCGGGTGGCCGAGCCGCCGTCGCTCCTCGCCGGCGAACTGGAAAGCTCGTTTGATCAGGAGTGGTTTGCCGGTGAGTCCGTGCCAGCCGGTTCGACGCGATGCGCGGCGGGTTGCTCGTTCCATGGCGTCGGCGCCGAAAGCTGCCTCCATGTGGTGGCGTACAGCGTCCAGGTCGACGCCGAGGGTTCGGAGGAGGTCGGCGTCGTTGCGCCATGGCGGCGGCAGGATGCCTTCGTCGACCAGGCGGTCGAGCTCGCTGCGGATGGAGGCGACGTCGAGCCCGTGTCTGATCAGCACGTCGGCGGCGTGTGCCGGGTAGGTGGCGAGGGCGGCCAGGATGTGCTCGCAGCCCACGTAGCTGTGCCGCATCCGGTCCGATTCCTGGTTCGCCAGTTCCATGATCTGGCGGGCCGGCTGGGGCCCGTGGTCGAGCATGGTGGCCTACTTCCCGCGTCCGAACAGCCGGCCGCTGGCGTACTTCTGGTGCACGGCCTGCTTGGTGACGCCGAGTTGCTCGGCGATGGTCTTCCAGGTCCAGCCCTTGGTTCGGGCATTGTCGACCTGGAGCGCCTCGAGCACGTCGACAAGCCCGCGGAGCGCCGCGACGGCGGCGAGACCGACTTCTGGATCCTGGCTGCGCGTCGCGTCCGCCAACTTGGTCACCTCGCTCGGAAGGACCTCCGCCATGGCAGTCAACCTAGCTTGACTCCGCTCGCCGGTCAACGTAGCTTGACCTGCTTGGCTGGTGGTCTACGCCAAGGCGACGGACTCGTAGGTAGGAATGACCAGGACGTCAAGGTTCGCGCGCTTTGAACGCCGCTGCCGAGGGACCCTTCTCGGTCGTGGATTCGAAATCCCATGCCCGCTGCCCTGAACTGCCTCTTAGTCTGTCTGACCCGCGAAAACGCCATCCCGAGACACTTTCTGGATCATGCTCAGTGGGTGTCCTGTGGCCCGGCGAAGCTCGGCAGAACTCGCTCGAGGGACTCGACCGGCCGCTACTGGTCTGGACTGTTTTCGTCGGGTTCGTCGGCGTTGGCTTGGCGGTGGCCGTCGGCCGGCCAGACGTGCGCGCCGGCGCCCTGGTCGTGGTGATCGGGACCGAGGTATCCCAGCTCCTCGAGTCGCCGGTCCGCCTCGGTGAGAAGGCGGTGAGCTTGCGCCATCACCGCACGGTCGATCTCGGACAGGCAGATGTCGTCAGTGACCTGTTCATGGCGCCGATTATCGGCACCATGATTTTCTTGTGGCATATTTGGGGGGCTCTGTTCCAGTATTCACGGACCGAACTGATGACCCACGACTCTACGCGCACTGTTCGGTCACCGCATTTGCTGCTGAAGAAGCCGCTCGACTCGCGGTGTGAATATCCCCGGCACCTGCACCGTCGAGGACACTCGCTCTGACGGGTCGGATTGGGCCTCATGGATCGCCCCTCGGGGTGCAGGGCTCTGTCGCTCGGGCGTAGCGTCGCCTTCATGGCGAAGGGCCAGCCCTCTCGTCGTCGCCATGTGGAGACCGTGTTGGCGATCGTTGTGACCACGGCGGCCTATCTGCTGGCGGCGCAGCCCGGTCTGCTCAAAGAGCTCGGCGAGCCGGGCATGGCGAGTCTGGTCTGGCCAGCAAGCGGAGTTGCCCTGGCGGCAATTCTGATCTTCGGGCTGAAGGCGTGGCCCGGAGTCGCATTGGGGGCGTTCGCGGCTACCTGGGCGGCATTCAACCGGCCGCCCCTGGTCGCGCTGGGAATAGCGGTCGAGGCCACGGTTGGGGCCGTGCTTGCGTACGTTCTGCTACGTCGGGCGGGGTTTAAGAACGATCTTGGCCGGGTGCGAGACGCAGTGGCATTGGTGGTGTGTGGCGCGGGGGTCGGCATGGTGACCGACGCGGCCATCCGCAGCGGCGTCCTGGTGCTGGCCGGCATCGCGCCGGCCCGTGAGTACGGCGCGCTGATGCTTCATAGTTGGCTCGGGTCCGGACTCGGAGTCTTGGTTGTCACGCCGTTCCTACTCGTGCTCCGCAGAATCTCGCTGCGTCGGACCCCTCTTGACGTGTGGCGCCTGGTGGAGGCCGTCGGGCTGTTTGTGTGCACGCTGGGGGTGAGTTGGTGGGTGATCGCGGGAGGCAAAAGCGGGAATGAGCTGTTCCTTGTCTTCCCGCTTCTGATCTGGGCGGCGTGGAGGTTCCAGCTTGAGGGCGCCGCACCCTGTGTCGTGGTTGTTTCTTTTGTCACCGTGTCCGCGACGGTGAGGGGTCTTGGTCCGTTCAGCGGGACCGACCCACAAACGGCTCTCATCCATGCCCAGACGTTCGTCGCCGCAACAACCCTTGCCACCCTCTTCCTCGCCGTCGCGGTGACTGAACGCAACGATGCCCGCGACGAGTTGGACCGAACCGCTCGCGAGCTCGTGAGAGCAGTGAATATCCTCGGCGAGCGCCTCCGACCAGACAAGGCCTCCAGCGCCGAGCGGGTTCAAGCCACGCCGCAACCCCTCAATCCGCGCATTCGCCAACGCCCCTACTCCACCGACGATGACACCCGCGCCGTCCGCACCGAACGTATCCAGGGCCCGCCGGATGACTGAGTGGGCCAGCGGGAAGGGGCGGGGTCGCTTGAAGGGGGTGGGCGCAGCCAGACGCAGAATTTCAGCCTTCTGTAGCACAGTGAGGTGTGGCTGCATTGTCCTCAGTAGCCGAGCCTTCGGCGGGTCGGAGCGGTTATCAGCGATACGAGGGTGCGGTCACGGTAGCGAAGATCCGTCTGCCAGGAAGTGTCCTCACGTATGGTCAGATGGTCCATGGTCCACAGTTGCGGATGGCCAGAGACCGCATGGGTCGGGGAGAGCGCAGCACTACGATCCGGGCCCATCGGAAGGTCGCCAGGTAGGTCCGCGAACTTGGAGATCTGGGCGAGGGTCTCCCACGGTTGAGTCGCGAAGTCTTCGTATTTTACGCGGAGGGTTGGCACACCGCGGCGAGCCAGGGCTATCAGAGCTACATTTTCTGCGTTCCACTGAACGGCCGCGCGGCCTGGTGAGTAGCGGGCCATCTCGTGTTCCTTGCTCGCTACGGTGGCCATCGGGCGGGGAGATTGTTTGCCCCACGAATATGCGACGGCACGGGGGTCACGGACGACGTGCACCACCCGGAGGTCCTCGCCGTAGCGGTGGCGTAGGCAGCCGGCCAGGGAGGCGTGCTTGCTGCCGTCCACAACGACGTCACTTCCGCTCACCCGGGCTGTCGCCGAGTAGAGGCGGTCATAGAGCCCTGTGTACCGCTCCACCCGCGATGCCAGCTCCGCAGGCAGCTCGCGCGATAGCAGTCGTGGAAGGAAACGAAGACGGTCAACTGACTCTTTCAGCTGTAACGCCTCTGCTGCCCGGCCAGGGGACCAGCCACCGAACGCTTCACAGCCGACGGCCTGCCAGAACTTACAACTCAGGAATGGTTCTCCGCACCCGCAGGCCTCTCCGTCGATCACCATCCGCTGCCAGAGGTGGACCACCTCACCCACAGAGCAGACCCTGGGAAATTCACCTAAGAGCCGTTCGATCACCGTCGAGCCGGAGCGGCCGATCCCCCCGATATAGACCACTCGAAACTTACACACAACGGGGTACCTACCCCGATGTGTCAGTGTTTAGCCCCACCTGCCACAGAACGGGCAACTTCGTGTTGAACGCTGTGGGTGCCCGCCCTTGGCGGCCATGCGAGCCGGACTTGGGTCCTCTGGGGGTTGTGTTGGTGCAGTGGCCGGTCATCGACTTTCTGCAGCTACCCGTAAGCCAAGGCCAATGAGGACCGTACCGGTAGCGGCTTCCATTCGACGGCGTACGACTGGTCGACGGAACCACGCACCGGCACGACCTACTGCCGCTGCCAGCGTGAGATACAAGGCGATCTCGATCACGACCTGCAGGAGGGCAAGGAGGGCGGTCGTGGCGAAGAGCGGTCGGTCGGACGGTACGAACTGGGGATAGAAAGCAATCATGAACGCAGCGGCCTTCGGGTTCGCCAGCATCACCACCGCGCCCTCTCCGACGGCCTTCGACCACCCTCGTGTCGCGCTTGCCGGCAGTTCAATGTCGAGTTCCGGTGCCGCCCCGGTCTTTCGGCTGCGCAGCACGCCTCGCAACGTCTTCACGCCGAGATACAAGAGGAAGCCCGCACCGATAACGCGGAGGACAATGAAGGCGATCTCGGAAGCGGCAACCAAGGCGGCTACGCCGGCTGCCGCGACCAATGCCCACAGGTAGAGTCCGGCTTCCAGGCCCAGCACGGTCGGCACCGCGCCAGAAAATCCCCGCAAGGCGGCACGACGCAGAATCAGCGCCATCGCTGGGCCTGGTGAGGCCGAGATCAGTACGACGGCGACAATGAAGGTGGGAAGAGAAGCGACGAGATCCACGGCGGGATTCTCTCCGTGGCTGCTCTTCGGCGCAACCTAAATCGCTGCACCCACGTTCACCCGTCTCCGCCTGGTTACGTCTGCGCAGGTCAGCGCGGTAACCCGCGGGTGTTTTTTTGCGGCGATCCCGGGGCCAGCCATCCCGACCTGCTGAGGGACCTGCACAAGTCATGAGTGGGCGGCGGAGGAGCTTCGCCTGCGTCACCCCGAGCAGTCGCCGGTCGTCAGCCCTGGACCTGTTGGAAGTAATCGCCAGAACAGGCCTCAAGCGGTGAGCACAGGAATACGCGGATTCATCGTCGCTCGGGGGATGGCGATCCTTCGAAGAATCGATGCCGTCGTACACCGAGCGCAACGGCCACAAAGCTGGGTGGCTCACTCCGGAGATGCGGGCGCGGCCGCCAGGTCGGTGCAGGAGCGAAGGCCGGCGAAGTCCTTCCGCATCTCCTCCGCCTTGTCGCCGCCAGCGAAGTGCGGCAGCCCGTTCGAACGGATCATGGCCGGTGACCAACGTGCGGCCGTCACCCTACGCCCCTTCATGGTCAAAGTGAGCACGCCGGTGGTCGACGTAGTCGTCGTGGTCTGGTTCGGCCACACGAAGTTGCCCAGGCCGTAGCCGACGTAGGTCCGGCCCAGCCACCCCGCGCCGAGCAACATGTGCGCGTGGGCGCCGATCACGACGTCGGCGCCGGCGTCGGCGAGCCTGCGGGCGAGGTCCTCCTGCTTGCTGGTAGGACACTGGTTCAGCTCCTCGCCCCAGTGCAGGTAGACGACCACGACGTCGCTGGTGCGTCGGGCCTGCCTGACCGCGGCGACCAGCCGCTGCGGGTCCACCGCGGACGCGACACCGGCCCGGCCCTCACCGGCGGGGAAGTTGCGTGACGTCGGATCGTTGACCTGGGTGGCACCGATCACCGCCACCGACGTTCCCTTGATCCTCACCACGTGCGGCCCGAACGCCTGCGCGGCGTCCCGGCCGATACCGACGACCGCGAGCGGAGCGTCGTCGATCGCCGCGAGCGTGTCCGAAAGCCCGTCCGGCCCGAAGTCGACGCCGTGGTTGTTGCCCATGCTCGCCACGTCGACTCCGGCCGCCGCGAGCGCCTCGAACGCAGCTGGTGGCGCGCGGAAGGTGAAGTCCTTGTCCTCGGGTTCACCGCGCGTCGTGATGGCTGTCTCGAGGTTCACGACGGTGAGGTCAGCGGCGGCGAGCTCGGACCGAATTGGCTCCAAGGCGCTCTTGGGATCGTCGAGACGCTGGCGCAGCACGCTCTCCCACCGAATGTCGCCCGCGAAGGCGAGCGTGAACGTCGCGTTGTTCTTCGCCTCGTTTTTCGGTGCCACCCGTGCGCGGTCCGACTTGTTTGCCGGACCATTCGACGGGTCTGGTGTCGAAATTTCTGTCGCGCCCGCCGGAGTGACCTGGGGCGTGGAGGTGGGCGAGGCGGGTTCTTTGCCCGCACTGCCACACGCCGACGCGCAACACGCCATTGCGAGGACGAGCAGCAGAACACTTTTGAATACTCGCGGCATACCGCCAAACTAGCGGCGAGGGATGCACCGATCAGGAGTATCCGCCGCAGTTGGATTTGCGCTCGACCCAAATAGAAGCGGGCGGATCGGCGTCCCGAAATGCCGCTCGCCAGAAAATGCGTCTCGCCATACTGCAGTGACGAATCCGTGCGCAGGAGATGTGTCTGAGGGAAAAGTCGTCCCCCGGTGCCCGAACGGCCGCCTGTGCTACCAGGTCAGCGCTGCCACGTCGGTCGGTAGTTCATGCGGGCGCATCGGCACCCCCATGTCGAATCGAAAGTCGAGCGGCGAACCTCCCTTGAGCGTGTCGATCCCGCCGCCCACCGCTCATCATCGACCGTCCCCTGACAGCAGATGCCCGGTGTTGAATTGGGCCAGGTTAATGGCAGGCTTCGCCTGGGCGGATCCGGAAGATCGCTGAGCGGATCTCTTCGTTGATCTCGTCCAGGCCTTGGATGGTCCCGGTGAGGGCCTGTTGCACCCGCTGGTCCTGGCACTTGCCGTGGGGCGGTCTTCAGGCGGAGGCCGGCGTCGAACAGGTGTTGCAGCACGACGTCGTTGATGGCGCGTGCGATCCGGTTGCGCCAGACTCCATCCGCGCGGCTTGACCCGACGCAACCGCCGAGGACCTAAGCTGCATCGACATGGCAGAGGTTGTCCTACGTGTCCGTTTCACCGGTGGCGGCGAGCACATCGACTTTACCTACGACGAGCCTCACATCGCCGAGGTTGATCAAGTCATCGAACACGTCATCACACAACTGGCGCAGGATTCCGGAGTGCTTCGCACAAGGCATGGAGACCGGCTCGTCGTGCTGTACGGCCGCGGCGTGGCCGCCCTCGAAGTGACTCCGCGCGGTGCGGTGCTGTGACGAGCACCAGCCTGAAGTTGCCGGACCGCAGTGACGCTTCGAGCGTCGCGTAGAACTCTTCCTTGTCCAGTGTCTCGGCCTGGACTACCTCGCGTACCACCTCGAAGGGGCTGCGGCCTTCGAGCGAGACCGTCCCAGTGTCCTGTGCTCCAGTTGCTCCACGGACATGCGGTGGAGCGTGGCCGCGTATGCCAGGATCTGCGCCAGGGCCACGGATCCACGTTCACCTGCATCCGCCCGGATACGTCTGCGCAGGTCAGTGCGGTCCGTGGCCGTAGCCGATCATGAGCGAACGTAGGCGAATGAGACCACGTCCGAGACCACCAGGTCGGATCTCGCTCGACGGCATGTAGCAGGCGCCGCCACCTCGCTCATCCTTTCTTGCAAGTCCTCCGCACCGGGCGATCTGGACCGCTGGAGGAGCAGTTGTCAGCTGGCGCCGGCACCCGTCGCGGGAAAGATGGCTTGGTTGAACCAGAAGTGGGGAAGACGGTGACGCGGGCGTTTCGGATGCTTCGGTGGTCGGGGTGGAGCCGTCGCCTGGGATGGGAGATCGCAGGTTGGATGAGCTGCTCTCGGCGGGAGGCCGATGATGGTTCCGGTTGCCGCGGCGTTCCTTGCGGCGGGAGCCGCGGCTGTCTGCGTGGACCAGCTCTCGAAGGTGGTTGCGGGACGGCTGCTCGCTGGTCACGGCTTGCGCCTGGTTGCTTGGCGGTGTGGCTTGAGGTGGGTGCTCAATCACCGGGGTGGTGTGGTCGCGCTGCCTGTCCGGTGGGCGGTCTTGGTTTGGTCTGCTGCGCTCGCGTGCGCGGGGCTGCTGGTGGTGGGGCAATGGTCTTCGCTGGGGATTGGCGGGGCCGTCGGTCTGGGTCTGGTCGTGGGTGGTGCGGCCGGCAACCTCGTTGATCGGCTACTGCGCGGCGCGGTCGTGGACTTCATCGCGCTGCGGGCTTGGCCGACCTTCAACCTCGCGGATGCCGCTATGGTCGCCGGCGCAGTCGTGCTGGCGGGGGGCCTCGCATGACCGCGGCGGGCGGTGCGGTTCTCGGCAGATGGACGGGGCGCCGGGTGCTCTTCAGTCGGCGGGCGCCGACGTCCCTGGCGCTATCAGCGCTCACGCGCGCCGCCGCGCCGTTCGCGGGGGCGGTGTTTCCTTGGCGTGGTCGACGCCTACGGGGCCGGCCGCCTGGCGCTGGAGGCGGCCCGTGCCGGCACCGGCTCGGGCAGGACAGGTGCGAGCAGCGCGTTGTCCATGTCATTGACCGTCGGCGGATTGACCGTGCGCATGGCGGTTCGCCAAGCTGAGATCGCTGGAGGGGCGGCAGCGATGTCCAACTTGTCCTTGATCTCGTCACTGCTGGTGCTGGTCGTGGTGCTGTTTCTGGGCTTCGCGGGCTGTGACACCCTGTGGGGACTGGATCCAGTCACACCCCCGGGGCCGCTGGAGTTCAGCCTTCAGGTGGTCTACCCGCTGGCAGTTGTCGGCGATGTCACGTTCACATATCTGCGACCCGGTGACACGACGGCTGTGACCAAGACCGCGACGCAGCAAGGGGACCTTTACGTGTTCTCGTTCGACGAGCGCGAGGTCGGCGCCTGGATGGTCAACTGCGCGATGACAGCGAACGTGGACGGCGTTCCGGAGCACAAGGCCTCGCTGACTGGCCACTTCATCATGCCCGACTCAGGGAACTGGGTGTACAGGTTCGTGGCCAGCCTTACGCCGCCGGACGGCTTCGTGATCCAGCCCGTGGGGCTCGACGCGAGATAGGCGGGGAGCTGGTGGTCGACTTCAAGATCGAGCTTCCCGACGGGCTCGAGTAGGCGGAGGTGCAGACGTGGCCAGTGTCACGGGCGAGTACGACGTCGCCACCGAGGTGAGCATCGGGCTGGTCAACTGCGTCTTGGCGGCGATTCACGAGAATGAGAACAGGGCCTACCCGCGGTTGTGCCACAGTCTGACCGCCAGCGTTGACGACGCCTACCGCGGAGCCGCAGATCCGATTCCGGAGTCCGAACGGACCGGTATCCGCACGACCGTCGAGGTCCAACTGTCCACCCCAACCGTCTCACTGCCGGTGGACGCATTAGCCGACACGCTCTGGTCGCGCAGCCGGCAGCCGGTCAGGACGGCCGCCCGGGGCGGTCCGCTCGGTCCCTGGGGGCGGCCGACCTGCTGGCCGAGTATCAGCGCCCGTCTCCGGCTAAGGGCCTGGTTGCGCGATACGCCAGCGGAGCTGCCGGAGTTCGTCCACGGCGATCTGTATCTGACGGCCGGGCTCGTGCGGACCGTCTTGTGGCAATGGCATCCGCTCCCCCCGCGTAGAAGGACATTCCTGGGTCTCGACCACAGCGCCGGACCTGAGGTCCGGTTCGAGCCGGCGGCGGGAGCCACGCTCACCGATCAGCAGCGCGTCCTGGTGGAGCGGATCGTGCGCAACGCCTTCCGGGGCGACAGCGAGCCTGTCAGCGTCGAGCTGCAGCTTCCGCCGGAGGTCCATCGGTTCGACTACAAGCTTCAGCCAACGGGCGCGCGCCCATCGGCGATGCTTCTGTTCACCCTCAGCGACAGCCCTCCGGGCCCGCAGGGCCCGGGCAGTGTCGGCGCGCGGTTCCTCCCTGGCGGGGCCGACTTTGCGGTCGCCGTCGGACGGGACTACCTGCTGGGCCTGCTTCGCCGCGAGCTGCTCGGCGGCCTCCCACCCGAGTACGAGCGCTCGGGGACCTTCTGGCGCGTGAGTCTCCGCCCGGACTGGAACGGCGCCACATTCGACCTGCAACCCGGGCGGATCCTTTTCTCGATCAGCGGCGACGGCCGCATCACCTATGGCGTCGCGCCGCTTTCCACAACCGACGACTTCAGCTTCACGGTTCGGCTGGCAGTGACGCTGCAGGTCGTCGGCGGGCAGGTGCGGCCCGCGCTCGTCGGAGATCCGGAGATCGAGCTGCACGGGGTGTTCGCCTTCGAGTCGCTGATCAATGACGCCGCCCGCAACGCGATCAAGGCGGGCTTGCAGGCCAGGCTGGATCCCGTTCCGGCAGATCTGCGCGACGCGCTCGACGTCGGGCGGTATCTCAAGACGATGATGAGCACTCTGCACCCGGCTGACCCCGGTGTCGCGCTGACCGGGGTGCAGATCCGCGCCGACGGGGTCGTCGTCGCGGGAACCGTCGCATTGGCACCGTCCCGCCCCGTGACGGTGCGACGGGCGGACCTGAACGGCCGTGCCGACGCGCTCGAGAGCTGGATCCCGGGCGGGACGATCGACCGGTTCGTGTGGGACGGTCACCTCGAGGAGCACAGGTTCGTGACCGAGAATCCGATCGCGGCGATCCAAGGATGCCTGTCGGTCCAGGGCACCAGAGTCACCCGCGGAGGCGGCCTCGTGCCGGTGGCAGCCGAGGATTGCCCCCTTGTCGTCGCCCTCCTCCCCGTTCTGACGGGGCTGCCGACCCCTGCCGTGCCATGTCGCAGGCTTCTGCTTCCGCTGCTGGCGGGCGGGCCGGGGGAAGGGGTCGAGGTCGTCGGACACTACGACCCCTGGGCGTCCGGTCTCGCGCCGCGCCAGGGGCCCACCAACCTGCTCGTGCACTTCGCCGAACGACCCTGGGCCGAGGCAGCGCGGACCATCGCGGAAGCGCTGGCCGCCACCCGACACCGCGACGCCGCGCTCATCGTGCTCGGCGTGCTCGGGCCGGGAGAACTCCCACGCGCCGCAACGGTAGCCCTGAAGGGGGACGCGACCGTGCTGCTCGCCGAGGACTCCACGGGCAGCTGGGCCGACACGTTCGGGACCCCGAAGCGCCCGACTACCGTGCTTGTCGGCCCCAACGGCGCGGTTCGGTGGAAGGACCAGGAGGCGCTCGATCCCGCGAAGCTCGCCAGGGCGCTCGATGAACACCTCGAGCCCGGCGGCAAAGTCGCCTGGTGGCCCCTGCGCCTGGCGGTGCCGACAGGCGGGCGGGCGCCCGACGCTCCCCTCCGGCTCGGCGACGGCAGACAGCTGGCGCTCCGCAGGCTGCGCGGCGGATCGGTGGTGCTCAGCTTCTGGACGTCGTGTTCTGAACCGAGCGTCGAACAGCTCCGGCAGCTGCGTGATGCGCTCGAGACGGGTCGGGTGGACCGGCCTCACATTTTCGGGATCGGGGACGGAGAGGACCCGCAGCAAGTCTCCCGGCTCGCCGAGCGTGAGCAGCTTCCCTTCCCACTCATCGCCGACCCCGAGCGGAGCATCGCCCGCCGCTACGGCGTCTCATGCTGGCCGACCACCGTGCAGATCGGTCTCGACCGCAGCGTTGAGGCGACCGACCTCGGACTGGTCCCGGGCGTGAGTCTGTGTGAGCGCCAGACGCTGGGCGACATGGGACACCTCACCAACAACGTAATCCTGTGACGGCTGGGCTCCCCGAGGCGTCGGTTTTCGTCGACGAGCTGACGCGCAGCGACTCAGGGCAGCGGTCCCAATGACTAGCGGTCGGAGGTCAGCGCCGTTGGCCGGGTCCTGGTCACCGTCGCTTGCCCGCGGACGGGTACCGTGCCCGGCCGTACCGGCCGGACGGGTACCGTGCCCGGCCGGTACGGCGCCGGCAGATCGCGGCAGTGAAGGCCGAGTGAAAGGCGTCGATGATCTCGACTGTCGCAGCGGATCAGTCTCGAGGCAGAGTCGCCGTGGTCATTGGATATGAGATCATCCTCACGGTCCCGTTGCGTGTGGAGTACTCGTCGACCCCTGCCGGACGCAGCGCGCTCGGGCCGGTGTTCGCGCTGTGCGAGTCGGCCGAGAGCAACCACGCCCACGCACACGCCCAGGGGGCGGTGACGAATCGCCCATGTAGGCCTCCCCTGATCCGGTGCTGCTTTTCCTCGGGTAAGTAGTCTCCCTTGCGGGTAACTGCATCCTCGCGGATAGCGACTCCGCAACGGGCTGGCACGGTGCACGGTCCGTGGAGAGGAAAGCACCCGATGGCCGATCAGCCGCAGACGATGCCCGCCGTCGTCAACCGCGCCGGAGGCCCCGTCGACAACCCCGACAGCCTGGTCGACGCACTCGTGCCCGCACCGGCTGCACCCACCGGGCGTGACCTGCTCGTCGAGGTGCGCGCGGTGTCGGTGAACCCTGTGGATGTGAAGGTGCGCGCTTCCGGTAACCGGGCGCAGAAGGACCGCATTCTCGGGTGGGACGCCTCCGGCGTCGTTCTCGCCGCAGGCCCCGAGACGAACCTGTTCCGTGTCGGTGACGAGGTCTACTACGCCGGAAGCCTCGACCGGCCCGGCTCCGACGCCGCCCGCCAGCTCGTGGACGAGCGCATCGTCGGCAGCAAACCGACCTCCCTCAGCCACGTGGAAGCGGCGGCGCTTCCGCTGACCGGGATCACCGCATGGGAGGCGCTGTTCGACAAGCTCCGCCTGACCACCGAGTCGACCGGCACCCTGCTGGTGCTGGGAGCAGCGGGCGGGGTCGGCTCCATCCTCATCCAGCTCACCAAGGTCCTCACCGGTGTGAAGGTAATCGCCACCGCGTCCCGCCCAGAGTCTCGTGCCTGGGCTGAGCAGCTCGGCGCCGACGTCGTGGTCGACCACTCCGACCCCGACCTCGCCCAGCGCATCCTCGATGCCGCGCCCGGCGGCGTCGACTATGTGTTCAGCGCGCATAGCAGGGGACGCATCCCGCTGTTCACGCAGGTGTTGCGTCCGTTCGGACAGATCGTCGCGATCGACGACGAACGCGACCTGGACTTCTACGCCCTGAAGGACAAGAGCATCTCCTGGCACTGGGAGTTCATGTTCACCCGCCCCCGCCACTCCTGGGACCTCACTGCCCAGCATGACGGGCTGGACCGCATCGCCGAACTGGTCGACGACGGCCGCATCCGCACGACTCTCACGCGGACCCTCGCGCCGCTCGACGCGACACGACTGCGCGAAGCCCACAGGATTGTGGAGGCCGGCCACATGATCGGGAAGGTCGTCGTTGCCGCCGATGAATAGCAGTCTGCGTATCTCGCTTACTCCTCAGGCATCACTGGCAAGACGGCCGCCCTCCGTCATGGAGCGATGAACGTCGTGGGCCGAGCCCTGCACGCCACGTTTGGCTCGCCTGCTGATGGGCCGCCGGACTTCGACGCGAGCCGATGGCGGCGCTCCAGCTCGCAGGTTGGCGTGTTCGGCCAATCCGTGGGGGCTGCGCCGACTACGCCGAACTCGAACGAATGGGCAGACCTTCGGGCCGGGGCTGAGGAAGTCCGCGATATCTCGACCTTGATGGACGCTGCTTACGCCCGTCTTTGCCGGTGCGGGCAGTGATCGCGTTCGGTTTCGGTCACAGGCTGAGCCGGCTGTCCGGTGCGATCCTGGTCCTCGATGTTGCCGGGCTCAATGAGCACGATCGAGTGAGGGTGAAGATTGCCGATGCTCGCCATGTATCGAAGCCTTGTAGTTACCATCCAAAGTGGGGGAGGCAAAGGTCGGAGTGTGGGATGGATAAGGTCGTGAGTTTCTCAAAAGATATCCTTCCGCTCTTCACGGAAGTTGACATCGCTCATATGAGGCGTCTAAAGGTTTACCTCGACGACTACGAATACATGAGTGATCGAGATCATGCGGCCGCCGTGGATCGTCAACTTTCCGGCAAGCGTATGCCGCCGTCAACGCGTGGCGGAGCCGGTCCTTGGCCAGACGATCACATCGCACTTTTCCGGGCCTGGATTGACGGTGACTGCCAACCCTGATCTCGAAGGCGTCGCGCTTCGAGATATTTGCATCACGACCAGTCGGTACTCGTTGAGTCGTTTCCGGCGGTAATGGCGGTGGAGGACTCGGTTGAACACGCCCACAGCGCAGCCCCAGGTGGGGATCACCCCGAACATGTTCGGGATCTCCTACGGAATGGCGGGCCTGGCCATCTGCTGGCGACATGCGGCCATGCTGGGGGTGGCGCCCGCGCTGGCAGCCGACGTCCTGTTCATCCTCGCCGCCGCCGTGTGGCTGGTGCTTGTCGTCGGCTACCTGGTGCAGGTGCCGCGCCGGACAGGCGGGTGGCGCGCCGAGCTGGACGATCCGGTGTTGGCGCCGTTCGTGTCGCTGATCCCGATCGTCGGCATGCTCCTCGCCACCGGCCTGATGCCCCACGTCCCCTTGGCGGGGAGCTGGCTGTTCGGGGCTTTCGCCGTCGTCACCATTGCCCTGGCCGGGTGGATGACCGGCCAATGGATCGTCGAAGGCCTCGACCTGGACCGGTTGCACCCCGGCTATGTCCTGCCCGCCGTCGCTGGTGGACTCATCGCCTCCATCGGCGCCGCCTTCGCCGGCTGGACCGCCGTAGCACACGCGTTCATGGGCCTCGGCGTCGTGGCGTGGCTGCTCATCGGCTCCGTCATCATGGCACGGCTACTGTTCCGTCCCCGGCTACCTGCGCCGCTGACGCCCACCCTGGCCATCGACGTCGCACCGCCGGCTCTCGCCGGCCTCGCCTTCCTGGCCATCACCCACGGCAGGGTCGACGCACTCATCCTGGCCTTCGGCGGCTTCACCGCGCTCGCCGTCATCGCCCAGCTCCGGCTGATCCCGACGTACCGCCGGCTTACGTTCGGCCCAGCGTTCTGGTCGTTCGCGTTCCCATACGCCGCCGTCGCCACCTTCGCCCTGCACTGGATCAACTACGGAAGGCCCGTCGGGCGCACAGCTTGGAGCTGGGTCGTACTGCTCGCAATCACAGTCTTCATCGCGGCCCTTGTGGTCAAGACCGCCGTTGCGCTCGCCCGCGGTAGCTTTCTGCCTCGACTCCCATAGCCGCGAGCGTGTCTTCTGACCGGAAGAACGAACCCGGAACGCGGTGACAGCCCTCTCTGGTTCGACGGCCACCACGTCCGCGTAATTGCTGCCGAGAAGCGGCTCGCTACCAAGGCCGGCCGGCTGCTGGGGGGCCGCGAGGCCGGGGCGGCTTGGCCGCTGACCGGGCGCGATGCCGCCGCTGGTCTCGTTTCGGGGGCCCGGGGTGTCTCGGTTGTTTCGCGCCCAGCAGGCACGCGCAGGAGACCCTGCAAGCCGCTGATCTGGGGTATGAGACCACGTCTGAGACCACAAGCACGGAGCTTTGCGTCGAGGATCGTCGGCTGCAGGTCGTACACGGGGGCAGCTTCGCCGAGTCGCGGATGCGTCACGGACGACCCAACGACGGCGCGCACCACCCTTCCTCTTTTCAACTTGGGAACGTCGACGGCGGGCCGAATGGCTGGCCGGCGATGGTCGCCGACCGCCCACGTGGGGGCAGTTTCTCAGGCTGGCGAGCAGGTAGTAGTTTTGCAAAACTAGTTTTGAACGACTAGCCTCGGGTTCGAGGTGATGATGTGACGCGGACCGTGAACAACCTGCTGGCGCTGGCCGTGCTCTCGTACCTGACACAACGGCCGATGCACGCCTATGAGCTGAACCGGATGCTGAAGGACCATGACGCGGCCCGGACCTTCAAGCTGAGCTACGGCGCGCTGTACGGCGTCGTACGCCAGATGGACGCGGCCGGGTTCATCCGAGCCGCCGGGACCGGCCAGTCGGGCAAGCTGCCCAAGCACACGATGTACGAGCTGACCGACCTCGGCCGCGCCGAGATGCGCGACTGGCTCCAGGAACTCATCAGCGAGCCGCGTCACGAGTACCCGGCCTTCGCCGCCGCCCTCTCGCTGGTCGCGGTGTTGCCCCCGGACACGGTTGTGAACCTGCTGCGAGACCGCGTGGGCAGCCTGGCTGCCGAGATCGCCGCCATCCGCGACCAGCTCGACGCGGCAGTGGCCAAGGGAGTTTCGCCCCTGTTCCTGGTCGAGGACGACTACCGGATCGCCCTGCTCGAAGCCGAGTCGGCCTTCATCAAGACATTCATCGCGCAGATCGAAGATCCCGAGGCCGGCCTGTTCGAGCCCTGGGCGGCTTACCACGCCGGCCAGGCGGTCCCGAACACAGCCATTGGCGACGACGCGTCCGCGCCGGGCGACGAGGAAGGACCTGCGACATGACATCCACCCGCACAGCTCTCGTGATCGGCGGTGGGATCGCCGGCCCGGCGACCGCGATGGCACTTACCAAGGCCGGCATCGAGACCACCATCTACGAGGCCCGCCCAGACGGCGCCGACGGCAACGGGGTGATGCTCACCCTTGCCACCAATGGCATCGACGCGCTGCGGGCCATCGACGCCGATCGACCCGCCGTCGCGGCCGGCTTCCCAACCCCGGGCATCACGCTTCGCACCCACACCGGCAAGCGCCTCGGCCTCACCGCCACAGGCGGGGCACTGGCCGACGGAACGCTCAGCCACACCATCCGCCGCGCCGACCTGTACCAGGCCCTGCACAGACAGGCCCTCGGGCGCGGGATCCAGGTGGTCCACGGCAAGCGGCTCGTCGACGCCACCACGACCCTGGCCGGCGTGCGGGCAGCGTTCGCCGACGGCACCAGCGCCGAGGCAGACATCCTGGTCGGCTGCGACGGCATCCACTCCACGGTGCGCCGGTTGATCGACCCCACCGCCCCGGCACCGGCCTATGCCGGGCTGCTCACCACCGGAGGCTATGCCTCCGGCGTCACGGTCCCAACTGCACCCGGCGACTACGAGATGATCTTCGGCAAACGCGCGTTCTTCGGCTATGCCGTCGCCCCCGACGGACAGGTCTGGTGGTTCGTCAACCTCCCCCGCAAGACCGAACCCGCCCCGGGCGAGGTCGAAGCCATCGGAGCCGAAGACTGGCGGAGGACGTTCGCCGAGTTGTACGCCGACGACGCCGGCCCGGCCCTCAAGCTCATCGCCGCCACCGAGGAGTTCGCTCCGATGACGCCCGTCCACACCTACCCGCACCTGGCCCGCTGGTACTCCGATCGGATGGTCGTCGTAGGCGACGCTGCGCACGCCCCGTCACCCACATCCGGGCAGGGAGCGTCGTTATCCATCGAGGATGCCGTCGTATTGGCGACCGCCTTGCGTGACCTGGACGCCCCCATGACGGCGTTCCGGCACTTCGAGGCCGTCCGCCGCCCGCGGGTTGAGAAGATCATCAAAGCCGCGGCCAGGATCAACAACAACAAGGCGCCTGGCCCGCTCGGCCGATTCATGCGCGACCTCGTGCTGCCCCCGATCCTCCGTGCCACTGCCAACGCCAAGAGCGTCCGCGAGGTTCACGAGCACCACCTCGACTGGCAGACACCGACAGAGTCGACAACGGGAGTTAATCGATGAAGATCACCGTTATTGGCGCCGTCGGCCGGCTTGGGTGGCACGTCGCCCAGGAGGCCAGCCGCCGCAACCACCAGGTCACCGGCCTTGCCCGACACCCCGACCGGCTACCCGACCCACGCCTGTTCCCGGCCATCACCGGTGACGGCCGGGACCCAGAAGCGGTCGGCCGGGCGGTCGGCGGAGCGGAGGCGGTAGTCATCACCGTCTCCGGCGGACGCCGCAACGACCCGCACCAGCTTGCTGAGGTGACCCGCACCGTCACCGCATCGATGCAGGATCACGGCGTGCAGCGCTTGGTGATCACCAGTGCCTACCCGCTCGTCGCCACGGACCCCAAGGCGATCATGTGGCTGATGCGAAGACTGCTCGCCACCCCGTACGCCGACACCGCCGAGGCCGAACGCATCGTCACCGCCAGCGACCTGACCTGGACCATCGCACGGCTCAACCGGCTCACCGACCACCGCTCGGTCGGCGCGCCGCACATCTCCACCGGCATGCTCGACCGGCCCGTCGGCCTGTCCAGAGCCGATGTAGCCACCCTGCTCGTGGACCTCGCCGAAAACGGTGACCATGCACGACGTGCCATCAACGTCCGCGGGCAGAACGGCAGGAAGTGACCCGACACCGCTGACTCTCGCTGGCCAGATTCACGTCCGGGTGCCTGTTCGCATCACTGCGCTGTCTGTGTTCACGGCTGTCAGGAGTGCGCCGGCGACGGTCACCAGCAGCCCTACGAGGAACACGCCGGCGAGTAGGAGTCGGTCGTGGTCGAGCGTGGCGAGACCTCCGGCGATCTCGAGACCGAGACGCCGATCACCACGACGCTATATGCCGTTATCCGCCGGCACATGCGGACCGCTGAGCCGGGTCTTGGGGGTGGGCTGCGGTACGTTCTCCGAGCCGCGGGTGGGTTGCCCGCGGGCGACCAGTCGGGAGGACGGCAGTTGCTGACATCTCTTTACCATGTGCAGATTCCCGTGCGCGATCTGGATGCCGCTGTCGCGTGGTACGAGAAGTACCTCGGCTTCACCGTCGCAGCGCGACCTGGCGGGGACATCGCGTTCCTCAATTCCGAGGACGGCCCGTTCCTGATGCTGTGGCGGACCGACGATCCGGAGCGGGCCAACTTCACCGTGGCGGGGGAGCCCTTCCCGGTTCTTCTCTACCGGACCACCCAGATACACCAGCTCCATGACGGGCTCGCGTCGTCCGGGGCGACGATCACGACGTATCAGGATGATGGGCACCACTGGGTCCTGAAGTTCTTCGACCCCGACGGCAACATGTGGGGAGCCCTGCAGGACAACTGACACCTGGTCCTGAGTGACACGACCGTGCCAGGGACGGCCAGCCGAGCTCAACGGGTCGGAGGGTTTGCCGGTGACGCTGCTGTCCGCCGCGCTCCAGAAATCGTGGAGGTCGCGGAGGAGATTCAGCGCGGCGGACAACGCCCGAGGTTGGCGGGCGAGACAGGGTCTTGTCGGGCGCGTCCGCGTTCCTGACAAGGAGGCACAGTCCCTCGATCCGGGTCGCTTGATCGTGTCCGGAGATGCGATGGCCTCTCTGCCGCCGACCACGATGAGATGCAAGTGCCCGGTGCCGACGACATCATGATTTACCAGCCGAGCCATCCGACGGAGTACGACCTCTGACGCAACTGGGACGGTTAGCGCCCGCGCAACATGGGAGCCACTCGGTCGCCGCGTCCAGCTGTGGCGAGGACGAACCGAAGGACGTGCTGACGTGCCGCCCACAGCTCGTCGTCCGGATGTCGCTTCGCGCACAACGCGATGGACCGGCAGAGCAGGAACTCCTCGATGTGCTCACTCGGCCTCGCCAGGCCGGCACCGCTGAAAATGTCGTCGACCAGACGCGAAGCCTGGTCGATCTGAGATCCGGAGAACGCCTGATCGGCCGGACCTTCGCCGAGGTCGCCGTTGCACAGCGCTGACACAAAGGTAGCGGTCGCCACGTCATAGCCGGCGGGAGCCCAGCCCACTTCTTCGAGGTCGATGACGCCGCGCTTGCACATGTTGTGTCCGTGTAGGTCGGCATGGACGAGCGAGAGCGGCACGTCGGCGAGGGTGGCCGTTGCGCGGTCGAACCTCTCGAGGATCTCCGTTCCCAAGTCGGGGAGGAGCCGGGCCGCTGCATCGGGACCTACGAGTCGGCGAAAGTCGCCGGCCGAGATCCCACCACGTGACGCCAAGGCCGCCTGGGCACGCGCATACCGCTCCAGGACCGCAAGGTACGTCGAAAGAGCTTCCTCTGAAATCGACCCGGTCCTGTCGCGTTCATCGTCGAAGCGGTCACCAAGCGTCACGGCCCCAAACGATTCCTCGAGCATGTACGGCAACCCCTGGTGCTCGCCGTCCGCGAGGATCCTGGGGACCGGGAAGCCGTGCCCCTGCATGAGCCGGTGATTGGCGAGTTCCGCCTCGATGCCGGGACCGATCCGCAGGTAGCCGCGAATGCCGGAGTAAACGGCGACGCCTGTCCGTCGGGTGACCACCAACTCATACTCGGCATCGCCGAGCCGCAGTTTCGCGGGTGGCGGACGGACTGCGTCTGCATCGTGCGGCACGGGTGTGAGGATAGGCATTGGGCACTTGTGCCGCCTGTAAGAGTCGCGCACATGAGTCGGCATCCCCACCCGTCCAGGTCGCGCACGACGTCGAGGTCAGTAAGCAGCCGATCTACCCCGGGCGGCACCAAGACCGTTTCGACAAGGGCCTCGTCCCTGGCCTGACGAGCAAGGAGAAGGCGGAGCTGACCGCGGCGAAGAAGCGGATCGTCGACCTGGAGACCCGAACTGGCTGTCGCGCCTCGGGTCGTGGAGCTGCTACGGGAGGAAGCGAGCCCCAGAGGAGGTTCTCGGCGGTCGAGGTGATGGCAGACGAGAACCTTCCCGTCCAAGTCAAGTCGACCTTCCAGTTCCTCGCCTGTTCGCCGTTGGTCGCCAGACGGCAACTTCAGCATCTTCCTCGGCTACACATCTCTGGCCAAGGACAGCATCTACACGGTGCGCGCCGACGGCAGCGACATCAGGAAAACCCGAACACCGAAACCTCCGACTCGCCAGACTGGACTCGAAAGTAGACCGCTTCCAGCGCCGTACGCCGCTGCCATCCTGATTGGACAACCCGGCAACGTCGCGGACATGTCGACGCAGGAAGAGGGACTTGGACCTCGATAGTGCCTGCACCGAAGTGGATCGACTGACATCCAGTGGTGGAGGGTGGACAGACTGATGTTCGCTGAGCCCGGTGTACTGCGAGCTGACAGAAGTGGACGGCCGGCTGTGTTTCGTGGGGCCGTCGTGTGTGTCGCGGTGACGGTGCTTCTCGCGCTGTCTTCGTGTGGCGCCTCACCGACGCCCGCTCAGGGTTCAGGACGCGACCGCCGGGCGAGGGAGGCTGAGGTCGGCCCGTCTCCGGCGCCCTCCCTTGTAAAGGACCTGAGGCGGGTGATCTGTGACGCGAAGGGAAGGGCAGACGTCAGTTGGACGTGTGCCGGGAAGAGGGCGGCCTACGCTCGCGTGGAGGGTCAGGGCGCGTCGGCGGTCGGCGACGTCAACAACGTGTACGACTTCTTTGGGGACACCGCGGACGCCTACGCCGGCTACGCAGGCGTCGATCTGACGAGGCTCATCGGCGTTGATTACCACGATGGCAAGGGTCGGGCGCTGCGCGCCGCGGTGCGCGTGTGTCCCCAGGGTTACGAGGGAGAATGGCTCTGTCCCTACGGGGGTGCTTTCTGGGACAACGGGGATGTCGAGGAGTTCGTGTTCGGTGCGGGTATGGCGACCGACGACATCGCAGGGCGTGAACTGACTCATGCTGTCATTTCGCGCACATCGAAGGTTGGTGGGGCCTACCAGTCTGCTGCCATCAACCAGGGCCTGTCCGAGGCTTGGGGTGAGATCGTCGACCTCACCAACGGAAGTAAGGACGACACCCCCGTCAACCGGTGGAAGATCGGTGAGGGTTCGGCTCGTGGTGTGTTCGGTGACATGAGGAACCCCGGCGCGTACGGGCAGCCGGACAAGATGACCTCGGACAAGTGGTTCGGCGGCTCTCTCTTCACCAGTTCCGACTTCGGCATCGACCCTTTCGCCGTCAACAGTGGCGTGTTCGACAAGGCGTTCTACCTGGTCACCGACGGCGATATGTTCAACGGCTACACCATCGTGGTCTCGGCCTGGCGAAGGCGGCGAAGATCATCTGGGCTCTGCAGAACCTGCTCCCGTCGGGGGCGGACTACAACGATGTCTTCATCACGATGCCGCTGGCGTGCCGGAAGAACATCGGTCGGCCCGGCACGCACATCAGCGAGGACGACTGCCGACAGGTCGACAAGGCCGTCCGCGCCACCGAGATGGACAAGGACCCCAGCGTCGGTGCGCCGAAAGACGTCGGCTACTGCGCGGCCGGCAAGTCGGTGAAGGTCATCTACGCCGACGGCTTCGAGTCCAAGAGCGGCTGGAGCTTCCAGCGAGGCTGGCAGCTCTCAAGCGAGGGAGGTTACCCCTACGCTGCTTTCGGGCACGACGCCGCGGACGGCTGGCCGACCGCCGGGGATGACATCACGCTCACGCAGAGGAGTGGTGTGCGCCTCGCGCCCGGTGCCCACCTACGTTTCGACCACGCATACTGGCTGCAGCCCAACGACGGCGCGAGGGTCGAGTACAACACCGGGTCGGGGTGGAAGGTCGCTTCCACACTGCCCAACGTCAACGGTGAGGACACCCCAGCCGGAGAGTTCGACGGGCAGAAGAGCTTCGGCGGTGAGTCCAACGGGTTCGGCGGCACGAGATACGACCTGTCCAGCCTGGCCGGCAAGACGGTGAAACTCCGCTTCCACCTGAAGAAGGTCGGCGGGGATCCGGAGACAGCCGAGGAATCCAGCTGGTATGTCGACAACCTCAAGATCTACACCTGCGTCTGAGACGGACCCGTGGTGCCAACGCGTCGTTAGACGTACCTGACGTGTTCTGACTCTGCAATGCCGGCAGGTTCGACGCGCGTGAGGCAGGTGGCGTCGTCCCAGATGTAGACGACCTCGTCGAGGAGCACACCGGAGTCGTCGACGTGTCGCTGGCCGAGCAGGGTGCCGCCGATTCTTTCGTAGAAGGCGCGGGCGGGTGCGTTGACGGCAAGTACGCCGACCGACAGTCGCCGTCGTCCTCGCGAGACGAGGAACGTGGCCAGGTCTGCGAGCAGCGCCCGCCCGATCCCGCTGCGCTGTCGAGTGGTGTCCACATACAGCGAGTAGCACTCGCCGGTCGGGTGGGCGGCACGGTTCGTGTCGTCGAATGGCCAGTCTGCCGGCGGCCCTCCCATGGCGATGCCGACGATCTCACCGGCTGTGTCCTCTGCGACGCAGACGTACTCTTGCGGGTCTTCGGCCTCGGCGATCTCGCGCAACGTCCGTTCCCACCCCTGTGCCGACGATTCGTACGTACGCTCCAGCAGAAGGTGCTCAGGTATCTGGCCACGGTGGGCGGTGCGGAACGTGTCGACGCCCACCCGAGCCATCGCCGGCACGTCTGCCACGGTCGCTGCTCGGACCTTGAACCCGCGACGTTCGCGCGTCTCACCCAACCGGTCGTCGGTCACAAGATTCATGATGGTCCGCAGATGCGCATGTCGTCATCGAAACGGATCAACTCCTCAAGACCCTGCGACGGTCGAGGTTGTAGGGCTGGAGGTGGCTGCGACGTGGGTTGCAGGCGGGCCAAGCAGGGTCTGCACCGGATCGCCGGGAGCGGGCTCGTCGCGCCATGCAATCTGCCGCAGCGCGGACGGATTGGACACAATGGCCGTAACCTGTGTCGACCTTCCGCTTCCGACGCGAACCAAGATTGCCTATGTGACGCCTGCGCACGCCGATGGGCTGCAGATCGGCATGTCACGGCTGAGAGCCTGGCAGGACTCTCCGACCGTCCGCTTCCGAAGCGGAGCCTCACAGGCCCGCTGACCAGGCACGATGCTATCGGTGGTCTCAGTTTCCGGCCTGCTGGTCTCAGGTACGACAGGCTCCCGACAGGTATCTGCCGGGAGCCTCAAAGTCGCTGACCTGGGGGAATGCGGTGGGCAGGGGCGGGGTCGAACAGGGCCACGGATCCACGTTCGCCACCTGCCACCCTGGTACGTCCGCGCAGGTCAGCGCAATCCACGGACACCCACGGACTACGGCGAACGTAGATGAATGAGGCCATGTCTGAGACCAGGGCGCGGTGAGCCTAACTAGTCCAGCTGGTGGTGATGGATGGCGGCATGTCGTCGAAACCGCCGGTGGCGCCGCAGTCAGGAGAAGTGGATGTCCGGAGGCTTCGGGCACTCGCTCACCCGCTGCGGGTCGAGATCTTGCAGGTTCTGCCGTCCGACGACCTTAGCCGTCGACCGGGTTGGCTTTGGCCAGAGCGATTCTGGCCAGCCGAATCGTCGTTCCCGCGCATGAGGTCTTCAACCGGTGGTGCTCACTCCTCGGTGCGGAGCCGGACCGTGAAGCCGTCGGGATCGCGGGCGGTGTCGAGTTGGTCGCACAGCAGTCGGGCGAGCCACAATCCCTTCCCTGCGGTGCGGTCATCACCGGCGGGGGCGGGCGCGTAGCCGGCGAGCGGGTCGTTGAAGCCCTCGCCCCGGTCGGTGACCGTGCAGACCAACTGGCCAGGGGCTGCCCACAGGCGAACTCGTACGGGGCGACGCCCATGCTGGAGGGCGTTCGTGGCGACCTCGGTCACCGCCAGGACGAAGTTCTCGACCTTCCTCAGTGGTAGCGCCGACCCGGCCCGGGCGAGTCGTCCGCCTTCGGACCGCATCCCCGCGACGTCGTGGAGCTCTGGCACCTCGAAAGTCGGCGTGGACTGCTCGAGCGGGTCGGGATCCGCGTGCGGCAGCTGACGAACGAACTCACTCGGGTCGGTGTAGTGGGGGTTGGGCGTGTGCGAGTCACGGGTCAGGATGGTGGGGTGCGTGAGCTCACCCGCACGAAGGATCTCGTCCGGAAGCTCCTCGGTGTGGTACATGCACACCCCCCAGAGAGGGCACGGCGCCAAGGCGCGGTTGATGACGGCCTCGTAGCGCTCCCACACGATCCACTCAGCCCGAGTTGTCCCGAACTGGACTTCTCCCACCACTCTGAGGCGGGTGGCGGGATCGACCATGTCTCGGATCGTGTCGATGTATCCCGCGATCACCTGGGTTGGCTGCCCCAAGCTCCCAGGCTGCGGCCCGCAAACGATGCGGGAGTCGTTGTCGAGGGCGTCCAGCAGCAGGTGGTTAAGACGGCTCCGGCAGACGAGCATCACCGAGTCGTCTGCAGCCAGCCCTTCGGCGAGGAACGGCACGGCCGTGGTGAGCATGCCCTCGTCGGAGTCATAGAACAGCGCGTCGTGCACGAACCGGTGCTTTCCGCCCGACTCGTGTGTGTGGTGAGGTTCGTTCCTTTGCACCGTTACCCACCTTGCCCGTTGTCGCAGGTGGTACGAGGATCACCTCCACCCTACGACTGGGCCGCTGGGTTCTCGATCGGCGTGCCTCGCCGCCGCCTTCAGCGCATTCGAACGTGCTGAACCTTGAGGCCACGGGACGAGCAGGGACGTGGCGCCTGCGGCGTCAGCCCGCGATCTTCGACCCTTGACCGCTCTGCTCCGGCTCTTGATCTGACTGGTTGCGGGGCGGATGGGAGCAGGGGGTTCGGTGTGACCCGTCGATGATGTTGTGGACCTCTTTGATCACTGGCTCCGTCCGTGCAACCTCGGTGATCCCGAGATTGACACTGATACGGACAAGTTGGTCGAGGAAGGCACGGAGTGCTTCTTCGCTTTCCCAGGGCGGATCAAACTTGACCAAGGTGCGCCTCGGCCCCCGGTGGCTGTCCGTTGAGGTTTGCTGATGCTGTGTACCTGACAGACGTCGGGTTCCAGCAGCACAACTCCGAGTTCCTTGAGAGTAGGAACGAGCATTTCGGCGAATTCCTGGAATTGCCCAGGGCCTCTGTCGGGCGGCGAATCCCAGACGTCGACAACCTTCAGCCGCTCCTTAGGCCCGTAAGCGACATGGTAAAAGCAGCCCGGCGGAGAGCCCGCGCCGGTCTCCTCCAGCATCACGACGAGCTGGTCGTACTCCTCGGCGCTCATGATGGCCAGTTCGAACTTGAACAGGAGCGCCATCCAGACCACCGCCTTCCCTGCGGCCCGCCGCCGAACTGGTCGTTTGTGAGGAGCCACCGACTGGCGTACGCGAGGGCGAGACGCGCACGAGCGAGCGTCGCTTTCCGTACTCGCACCGTGATACCGCCGAGGGACAACGAGCAGGCTGGCAAACAGATCGTCTCATTCGTCTCTGTTCGCGGCGCCGTAACCGGCCTCAGCCTGCGCCGGCGGCCGGGAGTCTGGGCGAAGGGTCGTGGACGGCTAGGGACCGGGCTGCTGGTCTCAGTCGCAACGGCTCCCGACAGGCACCTGCTGGAGGCCAGGCAAACCGCTGAGCAGCGGGAATGTTGTGGGCGGAAGCGGACGGTCGGCAGCAATGACGCGCCGTCCCTCGATCATGTGCGGGCGGGTTCGGCTGCGGGGCGCGTGCCCGAGCAGTACCACGCCGGATTCCTGGCCCATGGACTGGATCTGGACTTCGCATCTACCGACAAAGGCGATCGCGATATCCGGTGGCTCGCTGCTGCGGCTCCTGGTGGGATGTCCAGCATGGGTGAGCAGCGGCAGGTGAGCAGTGGAAGCCGAATGCGTCGCGCGGCTGCGGAGCCGTTGCTTCGCTCCTACGCGGCGCATCCTGAGGTCGATGCGGTGATTCTCAGCGGTTCGACCGCACGGGGTCAGGCCGATCGCTGGTCGGATGTCGAGATCGGCGTCTTCTGGTCGCAGCCACCCTCGGAAGGCCGGCGTCGGGAGTTGGCGCACCTCGCGCGAGGTTGCCGCCTGTTCGACTACTACGACTCTGAGCGGTGCTGGGCGGATGACCTGGATCTGGAGCCCGCGGGCCTGCTGGGTGAAGTGGTACACATGCTCACCTCCGACGCCGAGACATTCGTCCAGGACGTCACGGCTCGGTTCGATCCCGACCCGATGAAACGCAACGTCGTGGCCGGGATCGTCGACGGGATCGCCGTCGACGGCGCGCCGGTGATCGAGCGGTGGCGACGACTGGCCACGCCCTATCCGCGGGAGCTGGCGGTCGCGGTCGTGGGTGCCACGGGCATGATCGACCATTTCACCCGCTGGGAAGTGGCCCACGAGCGCGGCAATTCGATGCAGTTGGCGCACCTGTTGAGCACGGCAGCGAAGCAACTGCTGGACATGCTCATGGCCCTCAACGGTGTTTACGGCCCGAAGCCGGAGAAATGGCAGGCCCACATCACCACGAACCTGAAGGTCGCGCCGGCGGATCTGCCTACTCGACTGAGCTCGGTGTTCACCGACAAGCCACCTCAGGCCGCCGCTACGCTCGCATCGCTCGTCGAGGAAACCTACGACCTGGTCGAGTCCGAGCTCCCCGAGGTCGACGTCCAGCGTTTCCGTCAGGTATTTCGGTACGCTCGGCCACCGCTGGAGACCTGATTGCTCTGCCGGCGTCGGAGAACGCAGGCGAAGGAGACCAAGTCTGAGACCACCTGGGCGGGATGGCCGAACTGAGGTCGTCTATAGAACGCCCGCGGGCACGCTGTTCACCGATGGGCTGCAAACCGGCCCAGACAGCTGAGAGCCTCTGAAGGCCGCTCCGACGTCCGCTTTCGAAGCGGAGCCTCGCAGGCCGGGGAATGCGGTGGGCAGGGGCGGGGTCGAACCGCCGACCTTCCGCCTTTCAGGGCCACGGACCCACGTTCACCACCCACCGCCGCAGTACGTCTGCGCAGGTCAGCGCCATCCACCGTCCTCGCCGAATGGCCACGAACGTAGGCGAATGAGACCACGTCTGAGACCACGCCAGAGACGCGCGCGCCGGGCATGCTCCGGTCCCGGGCGCCCCGGCCGAAGACACGGAGAAGGGCACCGCCGTATCTGTGCCCATGGCGGTCGGGGCCGCGTATGCCAGGATCTGCGCCACGACAGCGCGTCGGGGCTCGCTGTTGTTGTGGAGCTCATTGGACGTAACTGCCAAAACGAGGCTCGGGCGGCTTAAGCAGCACGTTCATGCCACGCATCCTTCTGCTTGTCTCACGCGTCAACCCTGACGCGAGGGACCGTTGCACCCGAGAGTCCGCGCGGTGCTGAGTTACTAAAAGCCGTGGTAGCCGAGGTGCACGGCCAGGGCGGCGGACTCGGTGGCGAAGAAGACCGCCCAGCCGACGAGCTTCCGGGAGCCCACCCGCCGGTGGGCGATGAGCGCGCCGATGAAGTACAGCTCCAGACCAACTGCGGCGAGCAGCCCCACCAGTGGCACCGCGAACCCGGCCACCAGGCCCACGGCTCCGGCCGCCAGCAGGCTGCCCAACTTCGGTCCCCACGAGAGCGGCAGCCGTTTCATCGCCATTTGCGCCTTGGGGTAGTCGTGGCCGATCAGGTAGGTGACGGCGGCGCTGCCGGTGAAGACGGCGGCCAGGATGGTCACCGTGACGTAGGCGATGAACATGGTCTCCCTTTCCGGGGACTAGGAGTTATCTGAGACGGCGTCTTCGCAGGTCGCGACGGCAGCGCCGTCGCACTCCGGGTGTCCGCTGAGGGGGACCCCACACCGTCGGCGGCGCGATCCCATATCCGTTGGATTTTCTCCAGTACTACTGGCGCTCCTGCGCACGCGCGGAGGCTCGCCTCGCCATTCGGTGGATCACCCTGGAGCCCGGGGAAGCACCGAGGGCGTGTGACAACGGGTGGAGGAGGCGGGCGCCGGGTACGCGGAGCGTACCCATGAACGCGAACCTTGTCCGGTCCGCCTCGGCCGCGGCCGCCATTCCTCCCAGCAGGAACCGGCTCTGCATCCAGCACCATCCCGGCCGGAGCACGACATCGAACCGGGCTCGCTGCCCGAAGCGTCCTCGTGCCAAGGCCTCCAGCCGTTCTCCGTCCGCCCGGGTGATTCGCATGGTGCGGACGTCGGTGAGCAGCCGCGGGAATTCGTTTTCGAGGTCGGCGGCGACCGCCCAGACCTCGTCGAAGGACAGGGGTAGGACGTCTTCGGCGTACACCGCGCCGGGGATGACCGCTGCCATGACGCGTAGGCGGCGTACGGGGTCGAGGTCGGCCTCGGGCCAGATCGTGTCGGTCATCTCCATGCCTTCCGGAAGCTGAGCCGCGCCCTGTCGATATCTCCAGCAGTTCGCCCACGGCCCGTTCGCCGTGACCCTCCAGATCACGAAGTACGAGGACCGCGCGGTGCTCTGGTGACAGTCGGCACAGGACATCGCGGACGTCGGCGGCCAGGAGGGGATCGCCGGGCTGTGGCACGTCGTCCAGGTCAGTGGCGCGGGTGTGCTGCGAGCGTCGCGCCATCCGTATCGCCTCGCGAATCGCGATCGACCGTGCCCACCCGAAGACCGCTGCGGGATCGCGCAGCCCCCGGATGCCACGAAGGATCGCGATGAGCGCTTCTTGTGCGGCGTCGGGCCCGTCATCCAGCGCGATCGGGCCGCAGATCCGGCCGACGTAGGGGGCCAGCAGGTCGAGCAGATCGTGCATGGCCATGCCGTCGCCCCGCTGGGCGGCCCGGACCAGAGCGGCGGCATGCTCGGAGTCGCCGTTCACCCGACCGGTTCCTGCGCGTGCGCGAATCCGGCGGACAGCGACCTGATCGCGTCCGCGACGAGGCCGGGCTGCTCATCGGCGAGGTAGTGGCCGCCCGGAACGACCCGAACAACCAGATCGGTGGCGTGCCGTTCGCCTCCTGCCAGTGCCTCGGGCGACATGGCGAAGTCGTCTGTGCCGAAGAGGAGTGTCGTCGGCACGGTCAGCCGGAGCGCCCGGTGGTGGCCGATGAGGAGCCGTGGGATGTCCCGCAAGACGTACTGCCAGTGCAGCGCCCGGCCCGCATGGGCCCGCGCCCGCGGTCGTACGGACTCAGTGAACTCGTCGAGGTCGGCACGTCGCCACACATCCGGGTTGGTCACTCCTCTGCGAAGGATGTACCTGGTGAACGCGGGCCAGTGTCGCAGCAGCGCGCCGCCGATCACCGGATACTCCCACGGGATCGTGTACCACTGCCGCCACGCGTGCCGAATGAGGCGCCGATGCTCCGGCCACGGATGGATCATGCTGAGCGCGAGGAAGCTGTCGAAGCGTTCGGGTGCCCGGATACAGGCCATGAAGCCGACCCACGCCCCCCACTCATGGCCGACCAGAAGCACTCGGTCCAGCCCCAGCGCATCCATCAGCGCCAGCACGTCGTCTGCTCGGGTGCCGGTGTCATAGCCCCGGTATGGGGCGTCGGACCATCCGAAACCCCGGAAGTCGGGCATGATCAGCCGGTGACGGCCGGCCAGCAGCGGGACCACGCGGCGCCACGCGTACCAGTGCTGCGGGAACCCATGGAGGAACAGAACCGGCGTTCCCTCCGCAGGACCCGCTTCGGCCACGTGGAAGCGCACCCCGCCCGCTTCGACAAACCGGTGCTCCACTCCATGTGGCAGCCGGAGTCCAGGAGGGAAGTAGCCGGCGGCGCCACGTCCGGACGAGATTGCCGCCGTTGTCGCCGCCTCCTGAAGACTGACCCCGTGGGGTTCTCCGAAAGTTGACCCCCTCCTGAGTCTTGGAGGGTGTTGAAAGTGGAGGACTGGGCGGAGATTCGCCGGTTGCATCGGGGCGAGGGTGTGCCGATCAAGGAGATCGCTCGGCGGTTGGGGGTGGCTCGGAACACGGTGCGGTCGGCGTTGGCGTCGGATCGGCCGCCGAAGTATGAGCGGGCCCCGCGGGGGTCGGTGGCTGATGCCTTCGAGCCGCAGATCCGGGCTTTGCTGGTGGAGTGGCCGCGGATGCCGGCGCCGGTGGTCGCGTCTCGGATCGGGTGGCCGTACTCGTTGTCGCCGTTGAAGAAGCGGCTGGCGGCGATCCGGCCGGAGTATGTGGGGATCGACCCGGTGGACCGGGTCACCTACGAGCCGGGGCAGCTGACCCAGTGCGATCTGTGGTTTCCCGAGCCGAGGATCCCGGTCGCGGCCGGGCAGGAGCGGGTGTTGCCGGTGCTGGTGATGACGTTGACGTTCTCCCGGTTCCTGACCGCGACGATGATCCCGTCCCGGCAGGCCGGGGACATCCTGGCGGGGATGTGGACGCTGATCGCCGGGCTCGGCCGGGTGACCCGGGCGTTGTTGTGGGATCGGGAGTCCGCGATCGGTGGGACCGGACGGGTCAGCGTGCCGGCGGCGGCGTTCGCGGGCACCCTGGCCACCCAGATCAGGCTGGCCCCGCCGCGGGACCCGGAGTTCAAAGGGATGGTCGAACGGAACAACCAGTACCTGGAGACCTCGTTCCTGCCCGGGCGCAGGTTCACCTCACCGGCCGACTTCAACACCCAGCTGGGCGAGTGGCTGGTCCAGGCCAACGCTCGCACGGTCCGCTCGATCGCCGGCCGCCCGGTCGACCTGCTCGAGACCGACTACCGGTCGATGCTGGCGTTGCCGCCGGTCGACCCGCCGACCGGACTGGCCCTGCGGGTGCGGCTGGGCCGGGACTACTACGTGCGGGTCGACACCTGCGACTACTCCGTCGACCCGCGTGTGATCGGCAGGTTCGTCGACGTCACCGCGTCTGCGGAGCAGGTGACGGTGGCCTGTGAGGGGCAGGTGGTGGCCTGTCACGCCCGGTCGTGGGCCAAGCAGGCAGTGGTCACCGACCCCGCTCACGCCGCGACCGCAGCGCAGATGCGCCAGGTCCTCGCCCAGGACCGGCAACAACGTGCGGCGGCGACCCGCCACCACACCGACGGTCACACCGTCATGCTGCGGGCGCTGCCGGACTACGACGCCCTGTTCGGCGTCGATTTCACCAACCCAGCAACGAAAGTGAGCAACACGTGAGCACCACTGCGTCTCTGCGCCTGTCTGCCGCGCCGGCAGAGGGTTGCCATCGATGATCGCCTACCTGACCCGGGTCTTGAAGACCCCGACGATCGGCGCGTTCTGGGAAGAACTCGCCGCCCAGGCCCGCGATGAGAACTGGTCACACGAGGAGTACCTGGCCGCCCTGTTGCAGCGTCAGGTCGCCGACCGGGAGTCCAAGGGCTCCATCATGCGGATCCGCACCGCCCACTTCCCGGCCGTGAAGACCCTGGAGGACTTCAACCTCGACCACCTGCCCTCGCTGCGCCGGGACCTGCTCGCCCACCTGGCTACCGGCACCTTCGTCGCCAAGGCCGAGAACGTGATCCTGCTCGGGCCGCCCGGCATCGGCAAGACCCACCTGGCGATCGGGCTCGGGGTCAAGGCCGCCCACGCCGGCTACTCCGTCCTGTTCGACACCGCCAGCAACTGGATCACCCGGCTCGCCGCTGCCCACCACGCCGGGCGGCTGGAGGCGGAGCTGAAGAAGATCCGCCGCTACAAGCTGATCATCATCGACGAAGTTGGCTACATCCCCTTCGACCAGGACGCGGCGAACTTGTTCTTCCAGCTCATCGCCTCACGCTACGAACAAGGCTCGGTCATGGTCACTTCGAACCTGCCGTTCGGCCGCTGGGGCGAAACGTTCTCCGACGACGTCGTCGCCGCAGCCATGATCGACCGGCTCGTCCACCACGCCGAAGTCCTCACCCTCACCGGCGACTCCTACCGCACCCGCCAACGCCGCGAGCTCCTCGCCAAAGAGAACCGCACCAACCGCCGCTGAACCAACCGCGAGGGGGTCAAATTTCCCGAACCCGCACGGGGTCAGTCTTCGCGAAGCGTTGACAGCGCGAGCGGCTCAGGCCTGTTGGTCGCGAGGGTGCGGGTCGGCGTCGTGGTCGCGCTGCTGGTGGGCGGTCTTGCTGCGCTGGTCGGCGGCCCGGTCACGTTCGTCGGCCAGGCGGTGGCGCTCCTCGGCGATTCGTTCGCGTTCGTCGGCGGCGCGCTCGCGTTCCTCGTTCTCGCGGTCGCGGTCATCGGCGGCCTGGTCGTGTTCGTCGGCGAGCTGGTCGCGTCTGTCTGCCATGTGCTCACGTCTGTCGGCGTCGCGTTCGCGTTCGTCGGCGATTCGTTCGCGTTCGTCGGCGAGCCGGTCGCGTTCGTCAGCGATTCGTTCGCGTTGGTCGGCGGCTTGGTCGCGTTGGTCGGCGAGCTGGTCGCGTTCGTCGGCGGCGCGCATCCGTTCGTTGGCTTGGATGAATCGCAGTTCCTCGAGTCGGCGACGGGCGTCGGATGCGACACTGCGAAAGTGTGCTGCCCGGCTTCGGTCCTTGGCGGAACGTTCGCGTTGGTCGGCGGCGTGTGCTCGTTCTTCGGCTTCGCGCCGGCGTCGCACAGCGTCTTCGCTCGCGTGTGCCGCCAGGAGCTTGCTTCTCTCCGATGCCCCTTTGCGCAGTCGAGCGGCGAGCGCGCGTGTTTCTGCGGCCCGCTGACGAAAGGTCAAGGCGGTTCGCTGCGGTCGGGACATTTGGTCCGGTTCGTACTGCCGCCCGTCGTCCCCGATAGGCATGCCGTCGAGCTTACGCGGCCACAGAGAACACAGCGTGCTGGCAACCGTCCTCCGGGCCCGGCGCGGTGGGCAGCTTGCAGGGAGTCCACCGTCTGTGGATCGAAACCAGGACCCGCGGATTTGATCAAGACGGTTGTCCCTGGTGTCCGTCGTCTTGCGAATCTGGCGGTGACCTGGGAGTTCGGCGGTCTCGTCATGATCATAGGTTGCCGTCAGCGTTGGCCCTGTCGCGTCCAATGGCGTGGGTTAGGTGTGGTGCCACAAGGGTCTCCCCACCTCCTCCTACGTCGAACAAGTGTGCGAGTCGAGGCGTATGCTGCTGCTCGGGCGGGAGGGCCGGCACCGACACTGGGCAGGGGATCGGCCGTATGGCCCTCCCCGCCCACCAACGGGCTATGGAATCGGTGCAGAAGTATCATTCCTCTCCACGACCGAGACCTCGCCGGACCCCGGGACCGGGCTATCGCCCAGTTCCTTATGACGCTGTCCACCGCGGCGGCCGAGCTGGCTGCAGCCTTTACGGCCAGGCCGACGGAACAGCCGGACTTCAGAGACCGGCTGGTCGGTTCGATGCAGCGACAGGTGGCCGCGCTGCTTGATGTGAATGGCGAGGAGGGCGTGTCACCGCGCACGATCACCGAGATGCTCGGGCGGACAGACGACGGCAACGTCCGCAACACGCTCAATCGGTTGCGGGAGCTCGGTGTCGCCGAACTCGTGCCCGGTTCGTCGTGGCCGCAGCTGTGGCGTCCCACGGCGCTCTACCGGAAAGGTCCGGATCAGGCCCCGTAAGTAGGAACGGCCTTCTCGAACTCGCCAGGCCGCTAACGGTCGGGCCCGGCCGCCTCGTCAGGTTCGTCGGCGGCTTGGCGGTGGCCATCGGCTGGCCAGACGTGCGCGTCGCCGGCGTGGTCGTGGTGATCGTGGCGATCGGGCCCGTATCCCAGCTCCTCGAGCTGGTGATGTGCCTGAGCGATGAGGTGCTGAGCTTGCGCCCTCACGGCCCGGTCGGCCTCGGACAGGCAGGTGTCTTCAGTGAGGGGTTCGCCGCGCCAGTGGTCGGCGGCATGGTTGTCTTGGGGCATCTTTTGGGGGGCTCTGTTTCGGTTTTCGCCGGTTCAGATGGACGACAGCCCAGTCTACGCGTGCGGTTGCGGCTGCCATTTGCTGCTGAAGAAGCCTTCTTTCTGTGCTGTAGCTATCTCTTGGTTCCTGTACCGTCCCCGGTGATCGCCCCGGTGGCTGCCGCTGGTGCTTCGGCCGCGGAGCGCGCACCCAATCCGGAGCCGGCGAAGGTGGCCGGGGCGATCCCCACGGCGGTGGATGCGGGTAGGGCCCTGAAGGTGCCGGTCGCGTGTCCGTCCGGATGCCCTTACGGTGGTCGGACCCGGCCCGCTCGCACAGACTGGCTTCCTGGACCCTGTGGTTGGTTCCCTCCTGTGGGCGAGCGGGCACGGGCCAGTCGCTTGGACTCGGCATCGGTGTGGCTGTGCTGATGGAGCTACAGGGATCCCCGGCATCCGCAGTCGCGCCCTGCATCGACCGGTGGCCAACTTGGCCATCAATTACTCCAAGATCGTTACCGCGTGTCCGGTTGGACCGGTCTTCGCTAACGTTCTGGCGGCCGGCCCGCTGGCTCACATTCCTGGTCTTCGGTATCCCCCCGTTGCCGGTGCCCAGCGACTTCCTGTGTTCCAGCGGGTCGTGCTCACAGGCTCCCCAGCGACTTTTAGAGCTGCCAAGGATTGGGCACCAAGATCGCCATTCGCGGGTCTGGTATGACCATCCCGGCTTACTCTTTGATCAGCCGACCCGCTGGTTCGTAGCCTCTTGCGCCGCCCCTCCCAGTCACCGGCGCTGGTCGCCCGGGTGGACCAGCGGGTCGTGCTTGCAGGCACCTCCGCGGACAGTCACCGTGCGCTCGAAGGGTCGGCGGGTTTTGGCCGGTGGCCTGGCTTGGTCCGGGAGAGTGGCGGCCCGTAGCCTTGCCCGGCGCGGTGGGCAGCTTGGCTGCCCGCCCTTGACCGCCCACCGTGGGCCGCCGCTCTTAGGGTCCCGGACCAAGCGAGGTGGCTAAAGCCGCCGGCCCGGCACCACCCACGACGAAGTGTTCTCCCGCGGAGCGGGATTGATGAGGGTCGCCAGTCTTGCTGGCGGCCCTCTTGTCGCGCCCAGCCGCGCCGGCCGACCGGGCGCCGAAGGCGCGGAGGGAGAGCCGGCGCCGTCAGGCGGGCGCGCGGCGGCCTGTGGCCGCCCTTGAAGACGTAGGGAAACTCATCACCGACAGATCGCCACGGGTATGTGCTCCGTCGGTTGATGTGCGACACGCGTCCGTCAGTTGATGTGCGCACCGGTCGTGATCGGCACTCTGGGCCGGAGCGTCTCCGTGGGGCGTTCCGGACTCGGAGGCTGGGATTGGTACTGGTTGTCTTGTCGGTTGTGGAGCAGCGCCTGGACGCGGTTCGAGCCGTGCTTGCGGGCATGGAAGTTACTGAGGTGGCTGCCCGTGCGGTCGCAGAGATGCGGCGGGAGCATCCGCGGTGGGGTTTACGGCGGATCCGGCTGGAGTGGCTGCGTAAGCCGTTGCCGTGGCAGGGCAAGGAGTTCGCGGTCCCGTCGGAGCGGACCATCGACCGGATCCTGGTCCGTCATGGTCCGCTGCGTCAGCGGCCGCGGAAGCGGCCGAAGTCGTCCCTAATGGGGTTCGACCGGCGTTTCGCGCCCAAGGCTAGGGCTGTTGGGCGTGAGGCTGGTCGCCGAGCCGCCGTCGGGTGAGCACTCTTCAGT